>CALAFU010000301.1 GCA_937891325.1 uncultured Candidatus Melainabacteria bacterium
TATGAAGCTTATGATAAGACAGGTACTAAAAAAACAGGCCTATACAGTTCTGATGACCCGTATAGAGATTTTATAAATGCGGGTACTATAAGCCAATCTGAGATTGATTATTATACTCAAATGTTTAACGACATGTTTGATGCTTCAACAACAGCATCAGACGGTCAAACAAAATCATTTGACGGCGCATTTGCTTTTGATGAAAGTGTTGCAAATGACCCTAATTGGCTATATGAAGCAATTGAAAGTGGTCAATTTATGTTAGAAGAAAAGACTGCTGACGGTTGGAAAGATACATCTGTTTCTAGCAATGTTTCATTAGGTATTGAATCATATAGTGAAAACTTGGCAAAGGCAGAGGCAGAATACAACGCAGATACTGCAAAAATTAATGCTAAAGAAAAGAAATTAGATCAACAAATGAAAGAAATGGACACTGAACACTCAGCATTAAAAACTGAATACGATTCTGTTAAATCATTAATTGGTGACAATATTAGTAAGTCCTTCCAATTGTTCTCATAAGATAAGTCTATAAGCGGTTAAGGCTGTAAGGCAATAAGTCATTTATAATCAGTTTGTAAACAAATTGTAATAAAATCCTTGAAACCCTCAAGGTTACATGCTTTTGTGCCGATAATGTTCTAGTAAGGACGTAACAAAAGGAGTAAAATTATGGGAATGTCAGCATCACAAGCCAGATTGTTAACTCTAACATCTCGTATGAACGATATTGAGTTACGCTCTCAACAAATTGCAAATACAAAAATTAGACTTGCAGATGAATCTGAACAGGTTGCAAACAGATATACAGCAGCTTTAAATGCAAGCAAGTTTACATATACAGATTATTCATCAGGTCAAGCAAAAACAATTGCAATGACAGTAAAAGGTATGAGCCTAGCTGGTTCAGGTTATAGATTGGTTTCTTCAGACGGAAAAAGAGTTGTTTCAAAATCTCAAGCTCAAAGTTTTCAAACCTCTATGAATTCATACAAAGCAGACTATAGGTGGACGGGTGCAACAAATTCTGATTACGAACACTTCCATAATGCACAAGCTGTATATGGTTTAATGGAAAAATTTGGTGTAACAAGTTTCAAAGAAGCATGTCAAATAAACGGTGTTGAAGAAGGTGGCTGGGATAAATTGATTGCTGCAGGCAAAGTTACTCAAGCTGAAGTTGATGCTTATAACGCTCAGTTTGAACAAATGTTTAATGCATCTTCAGGCGCAACTTACAACAATGGTAATACAATTCAAGCTGATGGCTATGTAGTTATTGATGATGCAAGCTACAATGACCCAAATTGGTTATACCAAGCGGTTGAAAGTGGTCAATTTAGAATTGAACAACAAACAACAGAAGGTTGGAAAGAAACTTCAACATCTTCTAACACTCAAATTGCTATTCAATCAGATGATACAAATTTAGCAAAGGCAGAGGCAGAATACAACGCAGATACTGCAAAAATTAATACAAAAGAAAAGAAATTAGACCAACAAATGAAAGAAATGGATACTGAACATTCAGCTATTTCAACTGAATATGATTCTGTTAAGTCATTGATTAGTGACAATATTAGCAAGTCATTCCAATTGTTCTCATAAGATAAGTCTATAAGCGGTTAAGGCTGTAAGACGATAAGTCATTTATAGTTTATAAAGGCGCGGAGCGTGTACGCTCCGCGCCTTCTTGTTTAAATTTCAAATTATAGATACGAAATTGTTTCGTTATACATAATTGTTCTCAAATCCATTTCAGAATAAATTTCTGGATATGTTTTCAAGAATTTGTCGATATCATAAGTCAAAAGCCATTTATCCAATTTGTCGTGCACAACAGGATAATCATTGTCTTCTTTTAGCTTTTCAATGTATTCACGAACAAGCCTGTCTACTTTGCTACGTTCCATTGTGGTTCTATTGGATTTGTTTTCTTCGACTTTATCGTTTTCTTTTGCTTTTTGCGTTTCTTCTTTTTGAGCTTTCTTTTCTACCTTTTCTTTACCTGATGCTACAGCTTCAGTTTGTCTTGTAGAAGTTACTTTTGATACTGCTTCGACCATAGGCGACCCTCCTCTCTGTTAAGTGGCATTTTTATTATCGACATCTTTTGAAAAAACTTTAGAAAATTTCTTTAAAACTATAAGTTTTATTAAGTTTTTTTCTGTTATAATCATGTTTGAATAAAATACAAAATAAATGAGGATAACGATGGCAGAAATTAGACAAGAATTTATTGATCAAGCAGAAAAAATCGGCAGAAGCTGTGAAATTCTTCCAGGTGGAGTTATGGAGCTTGCTCAAAAACTTCAATATTCGCATGATAATCATAAACCTTTACGTATTAAATTGGGTATGGACCCAACTCGTCCAGATTTACACTTGGGACATACAGTTGTAATGCGTAAATTAAGAGAATTCCAAAAATTAGGACACAAAATTGTTCTAATCGTTGGTGGTGCAACAGCTATGGTTGGCGACCCTTCTGGTAAATCAGAAACTCGTCCAGCCTTGACAAAAGAACAAGTTGAAGCAAATGCAGCAACTTATTTTGAACAAATTTCTAAAGTTATTGATGTAACTGATGTTGAAGTTACAAACAATGCTGATTGGCTACATAAATTGAGCTTTACAGATATGCTAAAACTTGCATCACAAGTTACAGTTGCTCAAATGATGACTCGTGACGATTTCGCAAAAAGATATTCTGAAGGTAAACCAATTGCAATTCATGAATTCTTCTATCCATTAATGCAGGCTTACGATTCTTACGAAATCGATGCTGATATTGAATTTGGTGGTACAGACCAAAGATTTAACACTCTTTTAGGACGTGATATTCAAACTGCTTATGGTAGAAAATATCCTCAATTAGTAATGTTATTGCCACTATTAGAAGGTACTGACGGTGTTGTTAAAATGAGTAAATCATACCCAGAACACTGTATTTCATTAACTGATAGTGCAAACGATATGTTCGGTAAGATTATGAGTATTCCTGATACTTTAATTTTGAAATATTACGAACTTTTGACTGATTTAGAAAATGACGAAATCAAAAAAGTTCATGATGATTTAGAAAATAATGCGTGCAACCCTCGTGATTTAAAATTGCGTTTGGCACATATTATTACAGAAGAATATCATGGCAAAGACGGCGCAGATAAAGCTCAAGAAGCCTTTATTAACGTTGTTTCAAACAAGGGTATTCCAGAAGATATTCCAGAATACAAACTTGTTGAAAGCCAAAATATTCTAGATTTGTTGTTAGAATTGAAATTTATTCAATCTAAGGGCGAAGGCAAACGCTTAATTCAAGGCGGTGGCGTTAAGTTTGACGGTGAAAAAGTTGCAGAACCTACTTTCTTAGTTGAAAAAGAAGGTGTTTTGCAAGCAGGAAAGAGAAAATTTGCAAAAGTAGTGAGGTAGAAAAAATGAAAATTTACGAAAATGTGTTGGAATTAATCGGTAAAACCCCTATGGTAAAATATAACGACAATATTTTACTAAAATTAGAATTCTTAAATCCCTCGCACTCGGTAAAAGATAGAGCATCTTTCTATATGCTTAACGAGGCTAAAAAACAAGGTTTAATCAACAAAGATACAGTTGTAATTGAACCAACAAGCGGTAATACAGGTATTGGTTTGGCTATGTGCTGTGCTGTTATGGGCTTGAAAATCATTATCGTAATGCCAGAAAGTATGTCTATTGAAAGACGCAAAATGATTCAAGGTTACGGCGCAGAACTTGTTTTGACTCCAAAAGAACAAGGTATGCAAGGCGCAGTTGATAAAGCAAAAGAACTTACAGAACAATATAAAAATTCATTTATGCCAATGCAATTTGCTAATATGGCAAACCCTTTGGCACACATTGAAACAACTTCAAAAGAAATTTTTGAAGATACAGACGGAAAAGTTGATATTTTCGTGGCTGGTATCGGTACAGGCGGTACTGCAACAGGTGTTGCTAAAGGCTTAAAAGATTTGAAACCTAGCGTAAAAGTTTACGGTGTAGAACCTTTAGAAAGTCCTTTATTAACAGAAGGTAAAGCAGGTCCACATAAAATTCAAGGTATTGGCGCAAACTTTGTTCCAGAAATTTACAAAAACGGTAAATTGGACGGAGTTATGACAATATCAGGCAGTGAGGCTATTGAAAAAGCTAAATATTTAGCAAAAAATAAAGGTATTTTAGCAGGTATTTCATCAGGCGCAAACCTAGCAGCTGCGTTAAAATTGTCAGAACAAAACCCTGATAAACTTATCGTTACTGTAATGTGTGACTTTGGTGAAAGATATTTATCTACGGAGTTATTTAGCTAATGCTTGATAGAGCAATATTTCACATAAAAGACGATATAAAAACAATTTACGAAAAAGACCCAGCAGCGAATAATATTTTAGAGGTTATTTTCTGCTATCCGGGGTTGCACGCTCTTTTGGCGCATAGATTGTCACATAAACTTTATAAATGGAAAATTCCGTTTATTCCGAGATTTATTTCGTTTATAATGCGAATTTTGACAGGAATTGAAATCCACCCAGGGGCAGAAATTGGCGAAAGATTCTTTATCGACCATGGCGAAGGCGTTGTAATTGGCGAAACTACTATTATCGGTAATGACGTTTTGATTTATCAACAAGTAACCTTAGGCGGAACAGGTAAAGACAAGGGCAAACGTCACCCAACCTTAATGGACGGCGTTATTGTCGGCGCGGGTGCAAAGGTTTTGGGTAATATTACTCTTGGAAAGCACGTAAGAGTTGGCGCTGGTTCTGTTGTAGTTGAAGATGTTCCAGATTTTGCGACTGTTGTAGGTATTCCAGGACGAATTGTAAAACAAAAATATTATGACGAAAACGGAACGCTAATGCACAACCGTATTCCAGACCCTGTGAAGTGCAAAATTCAACGTATGACGTATGAAATTAAGGAAATTCAAGAAAAATTAGGCATAAAACACGAAATGCCTGAAGATTCTTGTGATGATTAATTATGAATATCGTAGAACAAATTGTTGAAGAATTTAAGAAAAACGAACTCGTTGAGGCTATTGCTTTAGCGGGTTCGTTGGGTTCTAATTCTTCTGATGAAATGTCAGATTATGACCTTTATATTTATTCAAATGAACCTATTGAGGTTGAGTTTAGAAAACAAATTGCCGAAAAATTTTCTGATAAATTTGAAATAAACAATCAATATTTTGAAACAGGCGATGAATGGATTTTGCGTGACAATCCAAAAGTTATCGATATTATGTACCGCAAGCCTTCTGACATTGAAGGTAATATCAATTGGATTTGGAAAAATCACAACGCATGCGTTGGTTACACAACTTGTTTTGTTTTCAACGTAAAAAATTCTGAAATTCTTTATGATAAAAACGGTTGGTACAAAAATTTGCAAGATTGTGTAAGTAGTGAATATCCGGAAGAATTGCAAAAGAATATTATTGCAAAGAACTTGCCGTTATTGAATTTTAAACTAGTAGCATCTTTTACTGAACAAGTAGAAAAAGCAATAAAAAGAGATGATTTAATTAGTGTAAACCACAGAATTTCAGTGTTTTTAGCAAGTTATTTTGATGTTTTATTTGCAAAAAACAAGGTGCTTCATTGTGGAGAAAAAAGGTTAAAGAATTATGCTCTAAGAACTTGCAAACTCTTGCCTAAAAACTTCGAAAATGATATAAATGATTTATTCACCAAAGAGGACAAGGTTTCAATTCTAAAATCTTTGGCGAATAATTTAAAAGATATTATCTAAAAAGGAGTTAAGAATGAAAAAATTATTAGTTATATCATTAATGATTTGTATGACAATGTTTATGACACCTGCTTTTGCTGGAACTCATGGCAAAGACGGTAAAATCTCACCTCGTAGTGTTGGCGCTTGTGCTTGTTCACTTTTGGTATGGCCTGGAATTGGTCAAGCTATCAACGAACAATCAGTAGAAAAAGATGTTACACACGCTATTTTAGGTTTGACAGGTATTTTTAGATTTTGGTCAGCTTATGATGCATTAATTGACCGTCAAGGCGGTGTTTGGCATCATAGAATTTAGTAAAAAAGTCTGACATTGTCAGACTTTTTTATTTTAAGCAGTTAAGGCTATAAGACGATAAGTCTATCTATAATTAAAATGTAATTTTATTATAATTCGACTTAACGTCTTAATCCTTATTGACTTAATGGCTATCATTTTGTAAACTTCTGCCAAAAAATTAAATTCATAATATAATAGTCGTATGAAACAAAGTTCTTTATTTGATGCAATAGCACCTATTATGATTGGACCTTCTAGCTCGCATACAGCTGGGGCGGTTCGCTTGGGTTTGTTGGCAAAAAATATTTATGACAACCCAATAAAAAAAGTTACTTTCACATTATACAATTCTTACGCAAAAACAGGCTTTGGACACGGTACTGATAAAGGTTTATTAGCCGGTGTTTTAGGCTTTGGGGTTGATGATGTAAGAATTAAAAACGTATTCGATTTGCCGGAAGCTAAAGAAATTGAATATCATTTTGAATACAGAGAAGATTTCAACCGTCACCCAAATTCTGTTGATTTTTGGTTTGAAGACACAAAGCAAGATATGCACATTTCAGGCGATTCTGTTGGTGCAGGTAATGTTAGAATTACAAAGATTAATGATTTTTCTGTAAATCTTGCAGGTGATTACAACTCATTGATTTTGAGTTACAAGGATATGGCAGGCATGATTTCTAAGGTTACAGGCATAATTCAGACTCATCAAATAAATATCGCTTCGCTTATTTGTGAACGTAATGCAAAAGGTGAAGATGCTTCAATGTGTATTTGTTTAGACGGCGAATTAGATTACAGTGTAATTGAAAAAATTAAACATATACCTGATATTTATTTTGTAAGACGTATAGCAAAATTGGATAACTAAACATGATTAAGGATATTAGAACATTTAAAGATTTAGAGTTAGCTTGTTCACAACAACACAAGGCAATTTACGAGGTTTTTCAAGAACGTGAAGCTCGTTTATCAGAAATTTCTGTTGAAGAGGTTCGTTTAAAGGTAAAAAAATCTTTAGATGCGATGAAAGAAGCTATCAGAAAAGGTTCTAACACACGTGAAAAATCAATAAGCAAGCAATGCGGTGATGATTGTGTACAACTTTCTGAAAGATACAAAAAACGTCCTGCGATTTTTGGCAG
>CALAFU010000302.1 GCA_937891325.1 uncultured Candidatus Melainabacteria bacterium
TCATTGCGATAACTGAACCTAATGTATCACCATCTGGTTTGCAGTGACCCAAAACTAAGATTCTTTTGTTTTCTGGGTTGTTAATTTCGTTTGCAATGTTATCGATTGTTTCTTTAATTTCTTTAACTTTACCTAAGCCGTTTTCTTTACCTTCTACGTCGAAGATTCTTTCTAAAACTTGTTTTGGTGATTTTTCTGGTTGATATACCATTACAGCTTTTGAAATTTTTGGATCATCTGAGTTCAACAAACCGTTGAATACATCAGCTGCTTCTTTTGCTGTTGATTTATCATTACCATTATATTTCAATACAGCTCTTAAACCGATTGTTGGTGCACCTTTTGAAGTACCAGCGATTACGTTACCTAATTCAAAAGAGAAATCTTGTTTTTTACCTTTTAATACAGGTAACAAAACTTCTGCCATTTCTTTTGGAACTTGACCGATTTCACCAAATTTTGGGTGAGACAAGGCAATTGTTTTGCCCATACGAGTCTTTTCTTCTTTCCATTGTAAGCGGTCGCCTTCTTTCCAATTGCTGTTTGCTAATTGTACAACTGAATCGTCTTCCGCTGTTGCGCTTGCACCTTCAGTACCTAATTGGTGTTTTGATACGCCACGAACTCTGAATTGAATTGCTGGAGCATCTTCTTGTGCTTTTGTTTCCATTGGGTTTTGCAATTTACCTGTAAATGCTACGTGCAAAGCATTACCTTCTCTTTTCATAGAGATAACTTTGTCTTCAGCTTTACGTGTAAAAGTTGCAGAGTCTGCCTCATAAGTCAGTTTTGGTCTTGCAGCTTGTGCTTTTTGCATTTGTGGTTGAGTAACAACTGACAAATTTTGGATTTTTTCTAATTTCATTAGAATGCCTTTCTATTTTATAAAGTGAACAAATATATTTCCTATTTTCCTATATGATTTGTTTGATTAGTTTATATAATACGTTTCGCTATTTTTTACACACTAAATTAAATAATTAAAACACTACTATATGTTAGTTATAAATCAACTAAAAAAAAAAGTTGCTACTTTACCCTAAAATCATGACATATTTGTAATAATTTGTTACACTTATTTTATGTTATAATAAACTTGTAGGGTATCAAGGAAGAACAAGCGAGGAAAATTTTGACAATTACGGACGAAACAACCCTTCAAATTAATGATTGGCTCGTTGATTACAAAAACGAAAGCGACGAAAAGAAAAAGAAGCAGTTGAAAAATCTTATCGTCGTTGCAACTATGCCTTTAGTTAAGAAAATTGCGTGTTCTCTAGCTCGTCGTTCTACTGACCCTGTAGATGATTTAATCCAAGTTGGTTCGGTTGGTTTAATCAAAGCAATCGACTTTTTTGACCCTCACATTAGTACAAAATTTAAAACTTATGCAAGTTATTTAATTACAGGCGAAATCCGCCATTATCTTCGTGACAAGGCATCTATTATTAAAGCTCCACGCGAAATTCAAGAGCTTGCATTCAGAATTAATACAGTTATAAAACAGCTTGTTGAAGAAGGCATTGAAGACCCTACAAGCGAACAAATAGCTAAAGTCATGTCTTTGCCTGTTAACAAAATCGAAGATGTTATTGAAGTTGATAGACGTAAAAGTACAGTTTCATTAGACCAAGCTATTACCAACAGTGATGATGACTGCTTCTCGCTTGCAGACAAAATTCCGGCTGGTGATTATCAAGAATTCTTAAATGCGTACGAAGAAAAAATGATGCTTGCGCATGCCATTAAAGAATTACCGCAAAATTTGAGAGATGTTGTTGAACTTAACTATTACGAAGACTTAAATCAACGTGAAATTGCTGATAGATTAGGAATTTCTCAAATGCAGGTTTCAAGAAGATTAAAAAAGGCATTGTCTGAAATTTATAATATCATCTGCGAAAAAACACCATCTGAAGGCGAATAGATATGGATTTTGAAATTGTTTTAGGAATTTTTGTATTTATTACAGGGCTTTGCATTGGAAGTTTTTTAAATGTTGTTATTTTAAGAGCTTTGAGCGAGGAATCAATCGTTTTTCCAGCGTCAAAATGCCCTAAATGCCAAACTCCGTTGAAATGGTGGCACAATATTCCTGTAATTTCATACATCGGTTTAAGAGGCAAATGTGCATTTTGCCATGAAAAAATTTCTATCCAATACCCAATCATAGAGCTTTTAACAGGATATTTATTTTTAAGCGCTTACATGAAATTTGGAATTGATATCAAAACAATTTTTGCAATGTGCTTTTTGAGCATGTTCATTGTAATCGCAATGACCGATATAAAAGAGCATGTCTGTTTCGATTGGCATTGCTACATTCTAGCGATATTCGGGCTTGTTTACAACTTCTTCAACTTCGGAGAATTATACACAGGTCACACATTTATTTTCTACACCTCATTCGTAGCCTCAATCTTAGGTCTATTACTTGGTGCAGGAGTTATCGCAATAATTTTTGGGTTAGGATATTTATTCTTTAAAGGCATGGTTATCGGAGTTGGCGACATCTTAATCGCCGGCGCTTTAGGGGCATGCTTTGGTTACAAATACATTTTATTAATTTTACTTGGTGCGTTCGTAATTCAAGTAGCGATTATAGTTCCGCTATTTTTGCACAAATTATACAAGAAAAAGAACTTCAAATTGTTAGTTCCATTCCTTGCATTTATTGGAATTTCGGTTATTGAAGCGTTGTATTTCAAGTATTTAGATTTAGGCATTATGGCTATAAATTGGGGATTTGCATTCGTTCAAATTATCTTTGGTTATTACCTTGTTAAACAAATTCTTGCAACTTTACCAAAGAATATTGACGAAGCACAAAACAATCCAGATGACGCAATGAGAGTGCCATTTGGACCGGCTTTGGTGGCTTCTGCTCTTGTATTTTTATTTCTTCACTAAAAAATTACAATAGCGCTTACTGACAAAAATACAAATAAAAATATGAATATCGCCAAAACCTTTAAAATTAGGGGTTCATGCTCGTAGATTAGTTCTTCCATTTTTACCTCGTCCATAACATTTTTTATAAAATCTTCTTTAAAATCATTTTTTGTGTGCTCAAATGATGTGTTCATAGCGTTTTTAACCTTAAACATCTCCTCTAATTCATTTCTAACAGGCGGATTAGCAATTGCATAACGACGAAAACGAAGGCTTTCTTCATCAGTAAGCTCGTTATCCAAATATGCCGACATTTTCTCGTTAAAAGTAATGCTATTAGCCGAAACAGGTACACATTTGTTAAGTTCAAGATTTTCGATTTGAGTTTTAACGTCCCTTATGTCTGTAACTGCTTTCAACAAGACTTCATAGCGCGTTCGGCAAGTTTTACAACGCTTTAAATGTTGTTCTATAAAATATGTAATTTGCGCACTTACCTTCCCATCGATGTAGTATGAAAGTAGTGCAGTAACTTGGTTACAAGCCATTTTGTCTTGTCTCATTTTGTTCTCCTCAAATTTATATTAAATATACTCTTTTAGACTGTCTTTTAAACGGCTTCTTGCCCTTGCAATACGCGATTTTACAGTGCCGACGTTTGTATTTGTAATCTTTGCAATTTCATCATAAGATAGCCCTTGCAATTCTCTTAACACAATCGGAACTCGAAAATAATCGGGCAGTTGTCGCATTTCTCGTTTTATAACACAATCTAATTCATTTGAAAGACAACGCTCCATAGGTTTACAGCGTTTGTCTGGAATTAAAGTGTGCGGATTTGTTGTGTAATTATTGTCATGTTTTGTATCGTCGTCAATTGAAATCGTTGGCGGAATACGGTTCAATTTGCGCAAATCATCATAAAATAAGTGCATGACTATTTGATTTAACCAACTTTTAAAGGTTTTCGGATTTTTTAAAGTCGGCAAAGCCTTTGCCATACGTAGCAAAGCCTCTTGAGTTAAGTCATAAATGTTTTCGTTATTGGAATGTAGGTAGGTAAAAGTTGCAAAAATATTTTTTTGCTCTCTGCGTACAATTTCTTCAAGCGCTTTGAAATCCTCTTGTTGTGCAAGAGTTACGAGTTCTTCAAGAGTCATTTTTTTGTAGTGCAGTTTACCAAGTTTCATAATTATAGATTATGAAATTTCGTGGCAAATTTACACACTCTTTCTATTAATCTTTATGGGTAATCTTTTTAAAAGGTAGAACTAAATTATCTGAATTTGCTCATAGTTTGCATCATTTTTTGCAAACCAAATCCGCCCATTTTGCCCATCATACCTTTCATTTGATTCATGCCCTTCATCATATTACGCATTTGTTCAAATTGTTTGATATAAATATTAATATCATGAAGCGGAATACCAGAACCTGAAGCAATTCTTTTTTTACGGCTAGAATTCAACAATTGAGGGTTAGAACGTTCTTCCGGTGTCATACTTTGAATAAACACTTCTATACGTTTAAATTGTTTTTCACCCTCGTGAGAAATTAAGTCGCGGTCTTCTTTCTTCAAGTTCATGCCAGGAAGCATGCCAAGAATTTGGTCGATTGAACCGAACATGCTCATTTGACGTTTCATATTCAAGAAATCATCAAAAGTAAATTCAGCTTTCGCCATTTTTCTTTCTAATTTTTTAGCTTCTTCTTCATCAAAAACTTCTTTTGCTCTTTCAACGAAAGAAACGATATCGCCCATGCCTAAAATTCTTGTAGCCATTCTATCTGGGTAGAAATCTTCTAGGGCGTCAATTTTTTCGCCTGTACCTGTTAATTTGATTGGCTTTTTAGTGCAGTAAACAACACTTAATGCAGAACCACCACGAGAGTCGCCGTCTAATTTTGTTAGAACTAAACCTGTCAAACCTAATTGTGCATCAAAGTTTTCGGCTACATTTACGGCTTCTTGACCTGTCATCGCATCAATTACTAACAATTTTTCGTGAGGTGCAAAAATTCTATCAATTAAAAGAAGTTCTGCCATCATATCTGTATCGATTTGCAAACGACCAGCTGTATCAAGGATTACAACATTAAATCCGTTTTCTTTTGCATGGTTTAAAGCGTGTTGCACGATTGTTTGAACATCTGTGTTTCCTTCTTCAGCATAAACCTCTGTATTGATTTGTGTACCTAGAGTTTGCAATTGTTTAACCGCTGCTGGACGATAAACGTCACACGCTACAAGCAACGGATTTTTACCTTCTTTTTTAAGTTTTACAGCCAATTTTGCACTTGATGTAGTTTTACCTGAACCTTGCAAACCTAACATCATAATTACAGAAGGGTGTCCTGTCAAATTCAACGGGCTAGTTTCTTTACCTAGTAATGCAACTAATTCGTCATGAACGATTTTTACAAGTTGTTGTGCTGGATCAACACCTTTTAAAACTTCTTCGCCTTCCGCTCTATCTTTAATGTTTGAAATAAACGCTTTTACAACTCTCAAGTTTACATCGGCTTCCAACAAGGCACGTCTAATTTCGCGCAAAGCCTCTTGCATATTATCTTGTGTAAGTTCTTTATTACCAGATGTCTTTCTTATAATCTCTTGTAATTTATCGCTTAAATTATCAAACATTTTTACCCCTTAATTTGTACATGTATATATATAATATATCATGAAAAAATCCCTCTACTGTCGGTATTGTAATTTTTATGTGCTTAAAGTTTAATTATTATAAAAAGAGGTAAATTATGGAAACACTAACTATTACAAACGAAATTAACGAAACTATCGAAAATATTTATAAATTTGCAAAGACAAATGACGCAATAAAAGATGATTACATTGAATACACAAAAACAATGGGAATCTACAATTCACCAGAGGAAGCGACAAAAGAATATTACATTCCATATATTTTTGAACGCAATATTCCAGAATTGAACAAAACTCCGTTAGAAGTTTTTAACGAAACTCAATCAAACGAAATTTCTAAATCTTTAACAAACTCTTTCACATCATTGTTTAGAATTAAAAGAGTTTTAAAAGGTGGTTTTGAAGTTTACAACGTAATCAACGAAAAAGATTACACTCTAAATGCAACCTTCAAAATGACTGAATTCAGAGGTTTTGGTATTGGTCAATTCATCGTGGCAAGAGTTTTCAATTATCAAAACTCTTTCTACATAATTGAACTTACAGGACATCTACCTGAAAGTAAAAAAGAAGATGCTATGCGTTACGCTATGGCAAAAATTATCCACGAGCCATATTTAGTTTACGAAGATAATGAACAAAAGGAAGAAGAAATTAAATCTAACATTGCAAAAATGTACGACAAATTTCAAGAAGCCTTCAAGACTGATGAAATAATTACAATGAACAAATTTGCTGATGAAATTATTGGCGAGTTTAATGAATACGTTGAAAATGGCACACCTTTAAACCTTGACGGTAAAATTGAAGAACCAAAAGAATTAAAATATTTTGAAAGTGTTGAATTTGACAACGATTACGACAATTTTGTAGAAAAATCTTTGCAAGGTTTTTCATCACACAAAAAGCCTTATGATGTAGGCATTATCTATGATAAAGAAAATGGCTTATACGTTGTACCATTCTACAAAACTTTAACAAAAATTTTAGAGGATAATTCTTTAGAAACAGTTGAAAACGCAAAAGATTGCATAAAATATTTTCTAACCTCAGACAAAATTTCTGACTCAATTTTGAAAAGAATTTATGCAAAATATCCAAACTTCCTAGAACTTGCAAATCAAGTTGAAGAAGTCAACTTAACTTTTGATGAAATTTTGCGCAAATATAAAAAGATGTTTTTAACTCATAGAATTTATTCTCAAACTGCAATTTTGTATTCTTCAAGTGTGTTTACATCAACAATTGACTCTGCAATAGAAAAAGAAGAAAAATCACAATACGACTACACAAATGTAGGCAGAAATGACCCTTGCCCTTGCGGTTCTGGCAAAAAATTCAAACACTGTTGCGGAAGATAAACAATATAAATTTTATTGATATATATTCCTTTTTGTGCTAATATTTTACACAAAAAGGAATTATTCTATGGAAAACGAATTAAAATTATTTGAAGGTAAAAAAATACGTTCTCATTACGATGAAAATGAAGAAAAATGGTATTTTTCGGTTATTGATGTTGTTGCAATTCTTATTGAAAAAGATTATCAAGGCGCAAGAAAATATTGGAAAGTTTTAAAAGGTAGGCTTATTGAAGAAGGTTTTAGTGAACTGGTAACAAATTGTTACCAGTTGAAAT
>CALAFU010000303.1 GCA_937891325.1 uncultured Candidatus Melainabacteria bacterium
GGTCGTTTTTCTACAGCATACCGAAAATCAGACTGCATATCAAGTTTTTTCTTGCAGTAAACAGTTAAAATTTCTGCTTTTAATTGAATTTTGTTAAGTTGTTCCATAATTATTTGCTAATCCTCCAGATTGCATCTAAAACTTTTTGCGCCTCAGCTGAAGGCATTCTATCATTTAAAATTAGGTATTGTACGGCAATCATTGTACATTCAGAACAAATGTTTACTCCAGGACCTTTAACCATTTTTAAAACTTCTGTGTTTGGACGTCCACAAAAACTGCAATAAACTAACTCATTGTTAAGCATTTCTTCATGTTTTTCGTGTTGAGTTTCGCTTGGCTTCTTTGCTCGTTTTTGTCCTAATTTTACTACTTTTTCGTCTGTCATTTTGACCTCTTTTCTCATGTCTATTTTAACTTAAATGTAATTTTATTGCCAAGATATTTACTTTAATTTATAATAATTATTACAAGCACTTAATAAAGGGATAAATTTATGAAAAAAGCTCTATTTATAGTTACAATTTTGGTTCTTTCAGTATTTACAACAGCATGTATTAACAACTTAGCTGTACAAGAATTGAACAACAAAGCGTTAGAATATATGAAAAAAGGCGATTACGAAAATGCAATCAGCCGTTTGAAATCGAGCGCAGACTTAGATGGAACAATTTTCGAAACACAATATAATTTGGCTTTGGCTTATACAGAAAATGAAGATTACCCAGAAGCAATTGAAACTTTTGAAAAAGCTGTAAAACTAAGACCAGATGCACCTGATGCTTACTACTCAATGGCTGTAATGTATGAAAATTACGCAAAAGACTTGTATGCAGGTAATACAAAACAACAAAAAGATGAACAAGAACATGCTGACGATGAAGACGAAGATGTAAAACCAGCTCCTACAAATCCAGACGGTTCTTACAAACCAACTGAAGAAGAATTAACAAAAGTAAAAGAATATTATAATTTCTCTATTGATAACTACAACAAATATCTTGAATTAGCTACAACAGCAAGCGATTCAGCAGAAGTTCAATCTAAAATTGAAGATATTCAAGACAAGTTACAAACTTTAGATGCTGATTCAAACTAATGTTAGCTATCGCATCACCTGACTCCGTTGCTTTTAGCGTAAACGGCTTTAAGATTTACTATTATGGTATTTGTATGGCGCTTGCCGTTTTGTGCGGATTTGGTTTGTCATACTATATTACGAAAAAATACTATAAAGAAATTGATGCGGATATTTTGTATGACGTAGTAACCGTCGGACTTTTCACGGGCTTTTTGTGTGCAAGACTTTACTATTGCTTGCTTAATTTTGATTTTTATTCTGCAAATTTAAGCGAAATTTTAAACTTTAGAGAAGGCGGAATTTCAATTCAGGGTGGAATTTTGGGCGGATTTTTAGGTGGTGCAATTTGTGCAAAAATCAAGAAATTTCCAATTTTAAAATTAGCCGATATCGCCTCTTATGGAATGATTTTGGCTCAAGCAATTGGTCGCTGGGGAAACTTCTTTAATTCAGAAGCCTATGGACACCAAACAAACACTTTTGGAGTGTTTATTCCACTGTCTGCAAGAGTTCAAGGTTATGAACAATTTTCTTATTTTCAACCAACTTTTTTGTATGAAAGTCTTTTAAATTTGCTAGTTTTGGCGATTTTATTTTTTGTCGTAAGAAAATTGAAATTTAGATTTGACGGGCTAATTTTTGCCTCTTATATAATTTTATATTCAATAGTTCGATTAATAATTGAACCAATGCGACTTGATAGCGCCCTAAACGTCGGTTCAATCCATATTGCAACTATCGCAAGTGTTGTAATGATAGTTATTGCAACTATATTTATCATATTTAAAAAAGTGAGACCCTGAAATAAATTCAGGGTGACATCATAATAAATGACTTATTGTCTTATAGTCTTAACCCTTATAGTCTTTAAGTCAATAAGCCGTTAAGTGTATAAGTCGAACTATAATAAAAATGACAATTTGATAATAAATGACTTATTGTCTTATAGTCTTAACCCTTATAGTCTTTAAGTCAATA
>CALAFU010000304.1 GCA_937891325.1 uncultured Candidatus Melainabacteria bacterium
AGAAAAAATACTTTATATAAGTACGAGAGATAATTAAGATTATTCAATATACTTCAAATAGTTTGCAATACAAGTTATTTAAAATAAATAGTCTTGTGTATGTGGCTTAATTTGTAGTACCAAAAATTAGTTATTTCTATAAAAACAACACGTATTAGAAGAATATTAAATCAAGGAGAACAAATACAATGGCTATCGGCGCAAGAGATTATATCGATCAACTACTAGTTAAGAAATATGCTCAAGAAAAAGTAGATAACCACGAAAACACCATATCAATGGTCAACCCAGAGAAGATGATGTCAGCGATGAATGATTACGCCACAATGAGTCGCAATATGTTTGTACTAAATAAACAGCTTAATAGTGCTTGTTCACGACTAAACGCCAGAACAGCCAGATATTCTACATCGCCAATTACACAAAATAGATTGGCTGCATAGAAGTCTATAAGGGTTAAGGCAATAAGGCAATAAGTCGAATTATTATAAAAATGACAATTTAATTATAGATGACTTAATGACTTAAGTGCTTATAGTCTTATAGTAAAAAAATGTGTGTGTGAAATAAAAAATAAGTCGTACAGCCGTAATGGTTGTGCGATTTATTTTTTAGGCATATTCAATCGCTAAAACTCATAATATAGTAGTCAAATTTTGATTTTTATTGCAGAAATAGTTTATTTTATTGGGTTTTAATGTGCTTTGTCCGTAAAAAAGCGTACGTAAAAATACGTACGTTTTAAAACAGACAAAATTTAACGTTAAAAATTGTATAATTTAATTACAAAATGAGATTCTGAAACAAGTTCAGAATGACAAATTTTCCAAACAAAATTTAGCACAATTAGATTTTTTTAAGGCGGGCATATTGGGCGTCCATAGCTTTTTTGCCTTTAGCCCCGAAATCAATTGTGTACATTGTGCTGTCACCAACTTGCATAACGTCGATAACTTCACCTGCACCTAACATGTCGTGAAAAACTTTTTCGCCTTTATTGAAGAAATAATCAACTGTTTGTGCTTTTATAATTTCTTCTTGCTTTTGGCGTTGTTGTTCTTCGACTTGTTTTCGATTTTCTTCAATTTTTTGCTTAATTTTGTTATTTTCAAAGAAGGCTCTAATTTTTTCTTCTTCGCGTTGTTTGTTAATGGTTGATTTTTTAATGAAAGCCTTTGGTGCAGTACGTTTAGGCGCACTATATTGCGGAGCTTCATATTTTTTACGTGAAGGTGCAACAAAATTTGCCCCAAATCCGCTTGTAGGCTTTACATATCCGTCTGAATTTGAAGTTGCGTAACTTGATGAAGATGATTTCATCTTTTGAACAGCACTTCTAAATGTTGATTGAGACGTAAATGTTTCTGAAGATGTAGTTGAGTCAAGCAATTTAGGTGGAATTTCTTCCAAAAATCTACTTGGATTGTAGTATTTATATTCACCCCACATTTGACGGCGTTTCGCTGATGACAAGTACAATTCTTCTTCCGCACGAGTAACACCAACGTACATCAAACGACGTTCCTCTTCTAATTCACTTGCAGAATTAAAGGTTCTTTGATGAGGGAAAGTTCCTTCTTCAAGCCCAGCAAGGAATACGATAGGAAATTCCAAACCTTTTGCCGAGTGAAGTGTCATCAAAGTAACATTGTTTGCAATTTCGTCCATTCCGTCAATATCAGAAACCAAAGCTACTTGAGACAAAAATTCGCCTAAAATATTATCAGGTTCTTCTGGTTCAAATTCGCTTGCTACATTCACCAACTCTTGCAAGTTTTCAATCCTAGCCTCGTCTTCAGGTGTATTTTCAGCCTGTAACATTCTGATATAGCCTGTATGTTCAAGAACAAGTCCTAAAAACTCTGCCAATTCGTAATTTGTAGAGGCTTCTCTAAACTTGTCAATTAGCGCTTTAAAGTCTTTTAGCTTTGTTTGAGTTTTTGAGTTTAAATCAGACTCTTCAATAATTTCAATCGCTTCCATTAAGCTAATATCGTTTTTATCAGCAAATTTTTGAAGGTTTGTAATTGAAGTTTCACCGATTGCACGTTTTGGAACATTCACAATACGCTTGAAACTTTGCGAATCATTTGGGTTATAGATTAATTTTAAGTATGCAATTGCATCTTTAATTTCTTGTCTATCATAGAACTTCATACCGCCGTAAACCTTGTACGGAATTGAGTTTGCCATACATGCTTCTTCAATAGCACGAGATTGAGCATTTGTTCTATAAAGAATTGCATATTTGTTATAATCACCGTCACAAGTGGCTTTTATGGTTGAAGCAATATAATTTGCTTCATCTGAATCATCTTGAGCTTCGTAATAGTGAATTTTTTCACCGTCGCCTTTATTTGAGAAAAGCACCTTATCAACACGTTCTTCATTATTTTCAATAATCGCGTTTGCGGCCTTCAAGATATTTTCTGTTGAACGGTAATTTTGTTCTAATTTAATTACTTTAGAGTTCATAAAATCTTTTTGGAAACCTAAAATAATTTTGTAATCAGCACCACGCCAGCTGTAAATTGATTGGTCAACATCACCTACAACACAAAGTGAACGGCTTTTCGGAATTTTATCCGATAAGTTTGTATAAAGCATGTTCACTAATTTGTATTGAGCGATGTTTGTATCTTGAAACTCATCGACTAAAATATGTTCAAAGCGAGAGAAATATTTTTCTCTAACTTCTGGATTTTGCTCAAACAATTTAACTGCAAGCATAAGCATGTCGTCAAAGTCGATTGCATTGTTATTATTTAAAGTGTTTTCATATTCTTCAAAAACAGCGGCAATTTTTTGAGCTTTAAAATCTCTTGCAAAAGTTGCAAAACGGTGAGCGTCTTCCATTTTGTTTTTTGCGTTAGAAATAACAGTTCTCACGTATTTTGGTTGGTAAACTTTATCATCAAGATTAAGTTTTTTCAATACATTTTTTACAACCGCCATACAATCAGAATCATCATAAATAGTAAAATTATGGTCTAATTTTTTACCAGATTGGAAAGCATAATTTTCAATATCTTGGCGCAAAATTCTACCGCAAATACTATGAAATGTGCCTACCCACATATATTTTACGGTTTCTTCACCTAAAATATTACCTAAACGTTCGCGCATTTCTCTTGCGGCTTTGTTTGTAAATGTAACAGCCAAGATTTCGCGAGGTTTTACACCATTTTGAACCAAGTAAGCAATACGAGATGTAAGCACCTTTGTTTTGCCTGAACCGGCACCTGCTAAAATCAACAAAGGTCCTTTAGTCGTTTTAACCGCCTCAACTTGGCGTTCATTAAGATTGTTTAATATGTTTTCCATATCCCCTGTTCAAAAAAAATATATTTGTGATAATATGATTATACTATAACATAATATTTTGTAAAAGGTAGAGGAAAATATGGCAGACATCGAAACAATTAAATTATTAGGTGAAGATAACGAAGGTTCAAATCAAGGTTCAATCATGGTACCTCTTGACGATTTAGACTCAGTTTCAAGTGATTCTCCTGATACAGTCGATGAATTAGCTATGGAATTGGCTACAATCCAACAATCTGCTAAAAGAATTGCAGTTATCGGCAGCAGAAACTTAGCAATTACTCACCAACAAATTATTGAAACACTTGTTACAGCTTTGGCTCAACAAGGTAACACAATTATTACATCAGGTGGTTCTTCTGGTACTAACGCAGCTACAATCCGCGGTGCTATGAAGGCTAACCCAGACAAATTAAAGGTAATTTTACCTCAAACTATCGGTCAACAACCTTCAGACGTACAAGACCAATTAATCGGTGTTCCAAACATCGTTGAACACCCAGACAGAGCAATGATGACTCTTGCTGATGCATCTAGAGTTTGCAACAGAGAAATTATTGATGATTGCAACCAATTAATCTGTTTCTTGTCTCATACAAGTAAAACTCTTCATGGTGCTATTGAATACGCTGAAGAAGGTCACAAGGTTATTACAGCTTTCTACCTAGACTAATCTTTATGGATTTAATTAAAAAACTTACAGGTAAAAATCAAGCTGATTATGAGCAAGCTGCTGCGCATATCATTAACAATGCGGACAGCAAGTCTTTTGAAGAACTTGTTTCAAAAGAAGATTTTTTGTTCGATTTTATCAAACAAAATGTTTCTAAACGCTTAGAGCATGCTTGCAACAAGGATAATTTCAAAAATCTTTTATCATTTTTGAGCTACTACTCACCATCATACGCTGATTTTATTGCAAACACATTAGTAAAATACGCTGATGATGAAGTTTTGAGCAAGATGAAGGAGTTATTAGCAAACGGCAACGACAGCGAAAAGTGTTATGCCGTAAAGTTCTATTCTTATTATAAAGATAATGAAGTCATTGAAACATTAAAACAATACGCTTTTTCAGAAGATGAACAACTAGCGTTCAATTCAGCACTTGCGCTTTCTTCAATGGGCGACAAATCTTCACTTGATTTAGCGGTTGAAAAAATGAACTCAAACGATGATTTTGAAGTTTTATCAGGGGTAAAATTCATTTCAGCTTATGGTGAAAAAAGTTTGTTAAACAAAATCTTTGAAATAATGAAAAAATCTTCTGTTTCAGAATACATCGCAAGCGAAATTGGCTATATGGAAAGCCTTTTAAAGTTATTGAACTCTGAACATTATTCAGACACTTTGCTTGCAATCTATAACATTTTACAAGGTTTAGGCGAAATCGTTCCACTTTCAAACGTGTTCACGTTTCAATTATACGAAGTGTTTGAGCGTTTAATTTTCTGCGAGCCTAATTCTAAAAATGCGGTAATTCTTTTAACTGCAAAAAACAAATTTAACCAACTTACAGAAAATGACGAGTATCTTTTTGACGAAGATAAAAATACAAAAGACGAAGTTAATGCGATAAAAGCGTTACTAAATGACAATTTAGACGATGATTTAGACAACTTTATTGCACCGGAACTTAACGAAAACAGCGATTTTGTTTATCCAGCCCTTGATTTAATCAAGCATGGAGATATTATCCGCGATTTGCTATCGTCAAAAAATCAAACTATAATATTAAAGACATTAGAAACTTTAAAATCAATAAACGAATTGTCTCAAGAGGACAAAAACAAAGCATTAGAAAACATTACAGATGAAAATATAAAAGCGATTGTTTTAGCGCTTTAAGGGGTATGAAAATGGAATTTACAGAAAAAACATTATCTAGCAAAGTTGCTTATGACGGCAAAGTTGTTCACGTTGAATACGATGAAATCGAAACTGCCGACGGACATAAAAGTTTTAGAGAAGTAGTTAGACACCCAGGTGGAGTCGTAATCGTTGCAGAAACTAACGAGGGCAAGGTTTTGCTAGTAAAACAATATCGTTACCCACTTGCAAATACAAACCTAGAGCTTCCAGCAGGTAAACTTGAATACGGCGAAAATCCTGATGAAGCGTGCAAGCGTGAACTTGAAGAAGAAACAGGTTATGATGCAGGAACTTGGAAATCTTTAGGCTACATCAACACAACTCCAGGTATTTGCGACGAAAAATTATATTTATACTACGCAAAAGATTTAACATACAACAAGCCACACCCAGACGAGGGTGAAATTTTACAACTTTTTGAATATACTAAAGATGAAGTTTTTGCAATGATTAAAAACGGAGAAATCAACGATTCAAAAACACTTTGTGCTTTATTAAGAGCATACAAAATTGATTAAGGAATAAGAAAATGACAATAAAAATGATTGCAACAGACGTTGACGGAACAATTTTGAAATATACAGGCGAATTTAACCCTGAAGTTATTGATTGTATTCACAAACTTGACGAAAACGGTATAAAAGTCGTTATCGTTACAGGTAGAATGCACAAGTCAGCAAAGAAAATTGCAGACCAATTAGGGCTTAAAAATGCCGTTGTATCTTATCAAGGTGCGCTAGTTCGTGACAACACTCCTGAACAAAATATTCTTTACGAAAGATACATTCCAACTGAAACAGCAAAGAAAATTATTGATTGGGGGCACAACGAGAAAATCCACATGAATTTATATATGAATGATGATTTATACGTTGAAAAAGAAAATGAATTTACGCACAAATACGTTGACCACCAAAAAATTCCGTTTACCGTAAAACCGTTTTCAGAAATTGAATTAGACAAGGTAAACAAGATTTTATTAATCGATTACGCAGATCCTGAACGCGTTACACGCTTGACTAAAAAACTTCAAGAGGATTTTCCAGAATTATTCATCGTAAAATCTTGCGATTACTTCTGCGAAGTTTGCCACAAGGAAGCTACAAAAGGCGACGGCTTGAGATATTTACAAAAATTGTACGGTATTCCTCAAGAAGAAACACTTACAATCGGAGATCACAACAACGACATAGATTTACTTAAAGCTGGCGGGGTTAAAGTTGCAATGGGTAACGGCACAGACGAATTAAAAGCAATCGCAGATTACGTTACAGACACAGTTGACAACAACGGCTTTGTAAAAGCTATCGAAAAATTTGTAAAAGTAGGTGCAAATGTATAGAATTGGCTTAGGTTACGATATCCACAGACTTGATGTAGACAGGGATTTGATTATTGGTGGAGTGAAAATACCTCACGTTACAGGTCTTGTAGGTCATTCAGATGCAGACGTTCTAATTCACGCAATTATTGACGCTATGTTTGGTGCTCTTGCACTTGGTGACATTGGAACACATTTTCCTGATACCGATGAAAAATACAAAGGAATTTCAAGCATTTTATTGCTACAACACGCTTACAGACTAATTCAAGAGGAAGGTTATGTTATCAACAATCTTGACTGCAACATCATTGCGCAAGCGCCAAAGATGAAACCACACATTCCAGCTATGCAAAAAGAACTTGCAAAACATCTTGGAATTGATGTAAACTTGATTTCAATAAAAGCAAAAACCAACGAGCAAATGGACGCCGTTGGAGAGAAAAAAGCTATTGAAGCAAACGCTGTCGTTATGCTTAGAAAGAAGGACTAAAATGAAATTTTTACACGCTATGATTAGGGTTAAAGATGTAGAAAAATCTTTAGAATTTTATCAAAAATTGTTAAATATGACTATCGCAAAGAAAAAAAGACTTGATGATTGTGAATTAATCTACCTAGAAGACGAAGAACACACAGCTCAAATCGAATTGACTGTAAACGATGAAATTCCAGCTGAAGGCTACAAAAACGGTGATGCCTTCGGACACTTCGCTTTTTCAGTAGACTCTATGGATAAATTTACAGAAAAATTACACTCTCTAGGTTACGAATACCTTTACGAACCTTACACAGTATTTGAAGGTACAACTAAAATTGCCTTTGTAAAAGATCCAGACGGCAACGAAATTGAATTTATTGAACAAAAATAATAAAATGAATAACCAAATTAAAGCATACATTCAAAATTCAATCGACATTCGCGAAAATATTCTTGCGAATGAAGTTATGCTTGAACAAATCAAAGAAATTAGCAACAATCTTGTTTCAGCATTAAAATCAGAAAACAAGATTTTGTTTGTCGGAAACGGCGGTTCAGCTAGGGATTGCGACCACTTAGCAACAGAATTCGTATCAAAATTCTTTAAAGAAAGACACGCATTTAGTGCAATTTCTTTGACTTCAAATAATGCGCTAATTACAGCACTTTCAAACGATTTTGGCTACGATAAAGCGTTCTCAAGACAAATTGAAGCTATCGGCAAAAAAGGTGACGTATTGATTGCGCTTTCAACCTCAGGCAATTCAAAAAACATTATTGATGCAATAAAAGTAGCAAACGAAATTGGACTTATCACAGTCGGCTTAACAGGAGAAAAACCTTGTGATATGGACGGAATTTGTAAGATTTTGGTAAAAATTCCATCGTCTGAAACTCCTGCAATTCAAGAAGCTCAAGTAATGCTAGGTCACTTAATTTGCAAAATCGTCGAAGACGAATTACTTGCTTAAAAGGTTATATTATATATGAACATAGAGAGATTACTTAACGCTGTTGGCAAGCAAATCTTCATAAAATACTATTATTATTTTAAAGATTTAAATTATTCTTCGACTGATATAATGAATATCATTAAAGAAAAATATACAAATAAATCTAAACGTTCACGCGTTGGACATGCAAGAATGATTTTTAACTATGGTTTAAACATAGAGGCTTTAAAAATTATTGCAAAATCAAAAGTTTCTGAAGACACTTTAAATAGAGCGAAAAATATTTTAAACCC
>CALAFU010000305.1 GCA_937891325.1 uncultured Candidatus Melainabacteria bacterium
AATTTCGCCGCCTAAGTTTTCTTTACGAGCTTTTCTATCAGACATTAAGCCTTTGCTTGTAGAGATAACTGCAACGCCCATACCACCTAAAACTTTTGGTAAGTTTTTAGATTTGCTGTATGTTTTTAAACCTGGAGTTGAAACTCTTTGTAAGTTTGTGATTACAGGTTTACGTTTTTCATCGTATTTTAATGTGATTACGATTTTGCCAAATTTACCAGAATTGTCTACTGCATAATCAGTGATGTAACCTTCTGATTTTAACAATTTAGCTAATTCCACTTTTAATTTTGAAGCTGGAATTTCAACTGTTTCGTGTGAAACCATGTTAGCATTTCTAATGCGTGTTAGCATATCTGCTATTGGATCTGTGTTCATTCTTTTATCCTTTTCTATATTGCGGACTTGCCAAACTCTACTCGTCTGGTAGTTTCCTTCTACTCGTCTCTTGCCGAACTAATTGTTGCTCATTTCAAAGCGTCCTTCGGTAGTTAGACATTTTTCTGTATCTCAATGATAATCTAAACATTTTTTGTTTTCAAGTCTTATTTAAAAACTTTTTTACAAATATTAAAAAGGCGTAACATGTACGTTACGCCCTTTTCTTAAAGAATCAAAATTTTGTTACCAACTAGCTTTTGTAACACCT
Organism: uncultured Candidatus Melainabacteria bacterium; assembly: GCA_937891325.1. Taxonomy (GTDB): domain Bacteria; phylum Cyanobacteriota; class Vampirovibrionia; order Gastranaerophilales; family Gastranaerophilaceae; genus UBA6984. Next base: position 650 of record CALAFU010000305.1, read on the forward strand.
GGTAATAAACCTTGGTGTGCCATTTTTCTCAAGCAGATTCTGCAAAGACCGAAATCTCTGTGGTATCCGTGAGGACGTCCGCAAATACTGCATCTGTTATGTAATCTAACTGATGGGTATTTTCCCTTAGCAGCTAGGGCTTCTCTTTTTGCTTCTTTGTTAATCATCGCTTTTTTAGCCACGATATTCTCCTTTATACTGTATTGTATTAATTATTTACTATTTTAAGCCTTTGAATGGCATTCCTAACAATTTAAGCAATTCTCTTGCTTCTTCGTCAGTTTTTGCTGTTGTAATTACTGATACGTTCATACCCTTTACTAAATCTACTTCTTCAAAAGAGATTTCTGGGAATAAAGTTTGTTCTTTCAAACCTAATGTGTAATTTCCACGGCCATCAAATGATTTTGCACTGATACCACGGAAGTCACGAATTCTTGGTAATACAACACAAATTAATTTTTGTAAGAAGTCATACATTCTTTCGCCACGCAATGTAACCATTGCACCTACAGGCATACCTTCTCTTAATTTGTAAGAAGCGATTGATTTCTTAGCCTTTGTGATTACTGCTTTTTGACCAGCAATTTTTGTTAATTGACCTTGAATTACATCACCGATTTTTGTATTGTGTGAAGCTTCACCAACACCCATATTTAAAACGATTTTGTGTAATCTTGGAATAGTTAAGTCGTTTTTGTAACCGAACTTTTCAACCATTGCCTTTTTTACATCTTCTTCATACTTTGCTTTTAAGCTTTTAGTTTTTGTCATTTTTCTAGTCCTCTAATTTAGATGATTTCGTGCCAAGACTTATCTTGCACTATACATCAAGTTGTTCTCCGCATTTTTTGCAAACACGAACTTTTTTACCGTCTTTTTCTTCGTGTTTTACTTTTGTAACTTTTTCGCAAGCAGGGCATACAATCATAACATTTGAGTTATCTAATGGAGCTTCAACTTTTACTAAGCCACCTTGAATGTTTGCCATTGGGTTTGCTTTTTGAGCTTTTGTTACTAAGTTTGCACCTTCAACTAAAACTTTTGATTCAGCTGGAAGTGTTTTTTTAACGTTTCCGATTTTACCTTTGTCTTTACCAGCAATAACCATAACTCTATCGCCTGTTTTTACTTGTAAAGCACTTTTTTTATTATTTTTCATTTCTATTTTTCTCCTTTAGCACTTATTTCTTACTTTTACTCTACTACAAACATAATTTGTTGTAAACTAAATTACTTCTGGTGCTAAAGAAACAATTTTCATGAAGTTTTTGTCTCTTAATTCTCTTGCAACAGGTCCGAATACACGAGTTCCTCTTGGGTTACCATCTTTGTTGATGATAACTGCTGCATTTTCGTCAAATCTGATTACTGAACCGTCTTGACGTTTGATGTCTGCTTTTGTTCTTACTACAACAGCACGTACAACTTCTGATTTTTTAACTGTCATGTTTGGAGTTGCATCTTTTACTGTTGCGATAATTACGTCGCCTACACCTGCAAATTTCTTATTAGAGCTACCCATTACACGGATTGTTAATAATTCTTTTGCACCTGTGTTATCTGCTACTACTAATCTTGATTCTTGTTGTATCATTTTTTTCACCTTTTTATCTTTAGTCGGGTGTCCGAACTATTTTCTCTTTTCTACAATGTTCAAAACGCTCCAGCGTTTGCCGCCTGAAATTGGTTTTGATTCTACAATTCTAATTACATCGCCTTCTTCACATTGATTTTGTTCATCGTGAGCTTTGTAATTTTTTGTTTTTTCCATGATTTTTTTGTATTTTGGATGTGGTTCGTAATCAGCTACTTTTACAACAACTGTTTTGTCCATTTTGCTACTTACTACAACACCTTGTTTTTCTTTTTTAGGCATTATTTTTCCTCTTTTTCTTTTATAACTGTCTTGATTTGTGAAATGTAGTGTTTTGTCTTCGCAATTAAAGCTGTATTTTCTAATTTGTTAGTTGCTTTTTGAACTCTCAAATCTAACAACTGTTTTTTGAAGTCAACTACTGCATTTTTTAATTCTTCAACTGTTTTTTCACGCATTTCT
>CALAFU010000306.1 GCA_937891325.1 uncultured Candidatus Melainabacteria bacterium
GATGCTGAAACAAGTTCAGCATGACATAATATTGTGACATATCATCTCTATACATCTTTATTTATCCAAATCAACGTAACCTCTTTGTTTTCTTTAAAGGGGTTGGTGGTGTATTGTGTATTCGTTTTTTGTTTAATTTTCAGTAATTTTTTAGTAATTTCTAAAAATTTCATATAAAAATTATGGATTTATTTTCGCGAAAATTAACCCCTAAAAAGTACCGTTTTTTAGTGCTGTTCGGATATTTTATGCTAGAATTAAAATATGAAGGAAATTGATTATATAAATATTATTCAAAATGTGTTGTCTTCTAATCATATCGGCGATGATTGCGCTTTTTTAGAAGATTTAGGGATTGTCATTACACAAGACAGTTTAGTAGAAGATATCCATTTCAAACGTGATTTTTCAACACCTTTTGAATTAGGTTACAAATCAATAGCCGTAAACCTTAGCGACATTTACGCATCAGGAGCAGAAGCAAAATATTTAACCGTTGCTCTTTCTTTACCAAAAAATGTTGATGAAAATTTCGTAAAAGAGTTCTACGAAGGCGCAAAATCAATTCTTAAGGGTGCAAAAATAGTTGGTGGAGATATTACAGGCTCTGATGATAAAATTTTCATCTCAGTTTGCGCAATTGGTTCAACCAAGGGAAGAAAAATTTCTTCTAGAAAAAATGCAAAAGTGGGTTACAAAATAATCACAAACGGTACTCATGGTTCAAGCAACGCTGGACTAAATTTGCTTTTAAACAACGACAGAAACTCTTACCCTGAAATAGTCAAGGAACATTTAATGCCAAGCATTTCTGACAAATTGTCAAATGCAATCGCAACAAGCGCAAAAAACGATTACGCAATGATGGACAGTTCTGACGGACTTATGGATGCGTTATACAAAATTGCTGATTTTAGCGGAGTTTCAGCCGTTGTAGATTTTGAGAAAATTCCTTATGACAAAAATTTAGAAAAAATAGAAAATTTCGATTATAAAAAAGCTATCTTCTTTGGTGGTGAGGATTACAGGCTTGTTTGTGCAATAAATGAAGAAGATTTGAAGAACCTTGATGAAGGTCTTTATACAATTATTGGCGAAATCAAAGAAAAATCGGCAGATACAGTTAAAGTAAAGTTTAACGACAAAGAAATTGGGTTCAACGCAAATAGTTTAGAGAAGAATTTGTTTAATCATTTCTAAGGTTTTGTTGGGGTAGAAACCCCAACCTACTTACTATAAGGCTTTAAGACAATAAGACGATAAGTCATTTATAGTTAAAATGTCATTTTAATTATAGTTCGACTTATCCACTTAACCCTTATTGACTTATTGTCTTTAAAAAGACCCTGTCACACAGAAAACAATCTCTTAAAATTACAATTGTAACAAATTGTAAACACTTAAAAAGTCATGGTAGCAAAAAAAATTATTAGAGGCTTTGTATAATTGCAAGCGAGCATGCTTGTCGCTTAGAAACCATGTATTTACAGGATTTTAGGCATTAAAAACATGAATAAATAAGGAATATAAGGTATCCAAAATGGTAGATAACAGGTCTGCAGGATTTTACGGAATCGGAGGCTCGTTTAACTTCAAGAGTGGCGATATTTCAGGCACGGCTGCCAATCTCTCTGATGACAAAATGGGTCAAGGTAACGAATATTCCCGCAGAGACAAACAAGAGGAAGATGCTCTTAAAGAGTCAAAGATGCAGTTCACAGACCGAAGTGCGCAGCTTAGAGCTACCCTAAACTCTCTGGCGATGATTAACGTCGCGGGCGTTATTAACACGAAAAAACGACCAAATCGTTTGAATGATAATGACAAAGACGATGAAGATGGAATTTTTGATGAAAAAGAATTCTATGCAAAAACAAAAGGCAAACGCAAAGAACTCTTGGAAAACCATTACATCGACGAAGACGACGAATAACGCTAATTTCAAAGATTTTAAACTTCACCTTAATTAAGAGTAAGTCTAATTAAGGTGCTTTGTGTTGCTTGAGTCTTAAACGTAATATCTGAATGAGTTTCAGCCCACTTAACCATAGTTTTTATTTCTTGTTGTTTTGGGCTGTAATCATAAGGCATATAGAACCAATATTTGCCCTTTGTAAGTTTGTTTAATTCAGTATTTATCGCAATTTCAGATTTATTTTGAGGTTTCAAAAAGACCTTGTTGTGTTTTAAATTGAAAAACAAATCATAATAACAAAATTCTGCATTTGAAGATTCATTAATAACAATTGTTTCATAAGGTTTAATTTCTTCTGTCATTTTAATCATCATTTCACGTGCGAAATCACCCTTGTTTAAGTTTGACATTTTTGCAAAATTAACCGCAAAAAGCAAGTGTGGAATTACTATAAAAGCTAACAACATTCCTGCTAAAACCTTGTTTTTTATATCAAAAATCTTCACTGAAAAAATTATAATAAACGGGATTAAAAATATAATCAAGCGTCTTGAATATGGATAAACATGCAATATTGATGCAATTATCAACGATGCTTGAGTTAGAACAGAAATTAAAATAAATCGCCAATTTCTATCCTTAAACATCAAAATTATACCGATAAACATCAACAAAGAAAGCATTGTACAAGAAAACATTGGCAAATTTGAAAAGAAATAATGCAAATTGTCCATGTTCAATTGAGTAATATTTGATAAATCACGTTTTACAAATTCGTTTTGCCAAAAACCAATCATTCCCGCAGAGCTTTGCCCATAAGCGTTTAGGACATAAAGTTTCAAATACAAAAACGCACTTAAAAATATTGGTGCAAACATCAAAAAGAAGTTTTTCGGATTTTCACGTTTAAAACTAAGTGCCATAAATCCAGCAAAAATAACCATTGCAGACATAAACGAAAACCATGGCAAAATTGCTAAAACACAACCATAAACAAAAACTTTTTTAGTAGAATTTGTTTGAAAATCTGTATTTAAAAATATCCACAGGGCACTCAATGCACAAAAGACATCTAAAATATATGGTTTAAATTCAAAGCTATAATTGATTAAAACAGGATTTAAGCAAAATAACAAAACCGCGATAAGAGTTGTCCATTTTGATTTAAAAAGACTTTTACACACAAAGTAAAATGCCCCAATTGAAAGAGTTCCAAAGAAAAATGGAGTTAATCTTAAGACAAAATCACACGCAAAAATATGATTTTTCACATGAAAAATTGTCACCAAAATTTTTGAAACAACCAAAAACATTGGCGGTGCAACTTGCAAAAATCTCAACTTGCCAAACAATTCACCATAACTGTTATTTATGACATTCCACGCTAAAGCACACTCATCATGCCACATTGAAGGATTTGAAACAAGACCTTTTAGTCTTAAAACAAAACCTAAAAGTCCCACAAAACCCAATAAAATCCAATATATATTTCTTTTCAAGTTGTCAATCATAACTATTTTAGTGTATCACAAAAGATTAAACCCGACGAAACTGCATTAAAAGTATGATTTTTCGAAAATTAGCAAATTAAAGTATTGTAAAAAAAAGTTTTTTTTGCTATTATGTTGATAACTTATATATAAGATTGTAAAAAGAGGATAATATGTCAGAAAATTTTGATTTAGATACCGGTAAAAACATTGTAGATGCTTTAAAAGCAGATACTGAAGACGAAGTTTTAGAAGTAAAAGAAGACACTGTTGAATTAGAAACTCCAGAAGTTGAAGAAGACGTAATGCCTACTTTCGCTGATGAAGAAGAAACTACAACAGAAAAATTCGATAGCTCTATGAAACCAAGCAGTGATTTTGAAAACAACATGGCTGACGATACTTTCCAACACGCTGTTGTTGAAAATTACGCTAACGATTTATACAACTTTGAAGTTCCAAACAACGTAGCAGTTTTGAAAAAATTAATTGCAAAACTTCCATCAGGTGTAACTCGTCAAACAGGTGCACAAATTATTAAACAAACTATGGAAGCATTAGGAATTTCAATGAAGAGTGTTCTTCAAGAAGCTCAACAATTACAAGAACAATTGAGCTCTTCTACAAAAGAATGCCAAGCTACAATTTCTGAATACAAAAGACAAATTGTAACACTTGAAGAACAAGCTCAAAGCTACAAAAAACAATATAACAACTTAAACGAATTAGTAAGTTTGTTCATCAACACTGAAAACTAATCGCTAAGTTCTAAATATTTTTATAAGGCGGAGCTTTTATTCTAAAAGCTCCGCCTTACTATTACCACTATTACAAATGAAAAAGGGATATTAAAATGGAAGTAAAAGGTATAATTTTTGATTTTAACGGAACTTTGTTCCAAGATTCTAAGTTACACGAAGATGCTTGGAGAGACTATTCTGCAAAACTTAGAGGAACTCCTTTTTCTGACGAAGAAATGCACAAATACATGTTTGGACGTTCAAACGAAGAAATTATAACCTACGCTATTGGCAGAAAACCAACTTCAGAAGAATGTTTGAAATGGGCAAACGAAAAAGAAGCATATTACCGCGAAATGGTTTTAAGAGACCCTAAAAACATAAAACTTGTTGACGGCGCAGAAGAATTTTTTGATTATATTTGCGAAAAGAATATTCCACACACAATTGCAACAGGTAGCGAAAAAACTAACGTTGATTTCTTTATTGAAACCTTCCATTTAGACAAATGGTTTAACGTTGACAAAATTGTTTATGATGATTACAAAATTGCAGGCAAACCTGACCCAGCAATTTATTTAAAAGCCCTAGATATTTTAAACTTAGATCCTGCGCAAACACTTGTTTTTGAAGACTCTTATTCTGGAATTAGAGCAGCAAACGGCGCCCATATCGGAAGATTAGTCGCAATAAATGACAATCCTGAAACCTTCCAACACAAAGACGAAGTTTATGCTGTTGCTAAAAACTTTATCGGCGCAGAAAAATTCTTAAATGCTTAAATTAAACGATTGTTCTTTGCAAACGTTCAACGCGATTTTCTGACAAGATATTTTTCAATTTCATGATTGCTTGAGCGTGAAGTTGGCAAACACGAGATTCAGAAACCTCAATAGCTTCGCCAATTTCTTTCAAGGTCATATTTTCATGGTAGTAAAGAACCATAATCATACGTTCACGTTCAGGCAAACGTTTCAAAGCACTTTCCAACTCAGATTTAACGTCTTTTTCTTCCATTGCTTCTGCCGGAGTTAAACGGTGTTCATCTTGAATTGTATCAATAATAGCTACGCTGTCATCAGAAGTTCCACGTTTTTCGTAAATTGAACCAATTGAAGTATCTTCTGCTAAAATTTGGTCAACTCTTTGCGGTTCCATACCTAAGAAATCTGCAACTTCAAGAGTTGTAGCAGGTCTTCCGAACTTTTGACGTAATTGTTCTTGTGCTTGTTTTACATCTTTAATTTTTCGTCTTGCACTTCTTGGCAAGAAGTCTTGAGAACGAATTTTGTCGATAATATTACCACGAATTCTCATCAAGGCATAAGTTTCAAAACGAGCGCCTTTGTCTGGAGTGTATTTTTCGATTGCGTCAATCAAACCTTCTACACCATAGCTTGAAATGTCTTCAACTGAAAAAGTTGGAGGCAAAGAAACCTTAACACGACCTACTACGTATCGAGTTAAGTAAATGTATTGAACAATCAAAGTATCTCTGACTTTTTTATTAGAACGATTTTGGAAATATTCCTTCCAAAGAGCCTCTAATTCTTCGTCA
>CALAFU010000307.1 GCA_937891325.1 uncultured Candidatus Melainabacteria bacterium
ATGTGAAATGTTCAGACAATTCCAACATTTTGAACTAATTTCTACTGATTTAGCACACACAAACGAAATTCTAAGCGATTCTGTTTTAGATGTTTTAGGTGCTCAACAGCTATATAACGAAGATATAACATCAGATGAATTTGGTTCTGATGTCGATTTAGATGAAATAGCAAACACAACAGTAGCGGACTTTGTAGAAGATTATATTGAAGAAAACCACGTAGGGGAAGATACAATGAATTTAGATAATAATGATATTATAAATGGTGAATTTGAAGAAAAAGGCGAAGATATTATCGAAGAACCTGGACAATTAGATGAATTACCAAGCGATGAAGAGCTTGCAAACTTTGAAACTTTTGAGCCTGAACAAGTTGAAGAGGAAGAAACCTTTACTCTTGACGACATAACACCTTCGGAAAACGCAAGCATTCCTAATTTGAATATGGATAACGCAGGTACTTTTGAAGGCTTTGGCGGATTAGAACCAAACATGTCACAAACTGAATTAGACGACTTAACAAGTAACAGTATTGACCTAGACAGCATTGATTTAGGTGGTTTTTCAGACTTGACTCAGAATGATAATTCTCATCAAGAGCAACAACCTTCAAACGAAGAAACTCAAGCTGATACACCAGAATTAGAAGAAATTCAATCTATTGACGAAATTGCAAAAGATGATGATATCAATTTCTTAGATTTTGAAGATATTCCAGACTTACAAGACTTAAACGCAGATGAAAGTCTAAACACTTTAGATAATTTTGCTGACTTTGAAGAAGTTGATTCAAACAATATTCCAGAGCTTGAAGAGCTTACAGAAGTACCAACAGAACAAATTGCATCTCAAGATACAGTTGAACAACCTATGGAAGAATTTGAACAAGTTGAAGAAATTAGTGCGGAGCCTGTGGAACAGCCAAGTCTAATGGATGCGGTTAAAAATGAAGGTTTTGATATGCCATCTGAGCCAATCGATATGACTGATTTAGAAGCGTTTGAAACACCTATTGATTTAACACTTCCAGAATTAGAACCTGATGATGATTTACCATCATTAGAAGAAATCACAGAAGATGAAACATCTCAAGAACAAGAACCTCAAACAGTTCAAGAAGATACTCAAGACTCTGCTCCAACAGAAATGACAGCAGATGATAATTTAGAATTACTAGAACCTGTTGCACCTCTTGAAGATTTAGTTCCGCAAACACTTGACGATATTGCTCAAGATGTAAACTTCTCTGAGCCGGAAATTCAAGCAGATAGTCAAACTCAAGACTCTACTGACGTTCAAGAATTACCACAACAATTCCAAGATTTAGGAAACGATGAAGAAGTACAAGAAGTAGATTTGTCAGGCTTTGAAATGGAACAACAGCCACAAGAAACTCAACCACAAGCAGAAACACCTCAAACAAATGATAGTTCTAGCGATGATGACGATATGAGCGGACTTGAAGAATTTACAATGGACATGGCAGCCGCTGTTGAAGAAGCAAATCCAAACTTAAATAATCCGCAAGTTCCTGTTGACGATGCAATGAATGATGCGTTTAGTGCATTTAATGATTTTACAATGTCTGACGACACAGCATCTCAACCAACACAAACTTCGTCATCAGAATTTAATGACATCAACCTTGATGATTTAGACGATTTGGATTCTGATGATAGTATACCTGCGGATGCATTAAGTTCTCAATCAGATATAAATACAGACAATATTGATTTAGATTCTGAAATTGATAATCTTGTTAACGGTGATATCGATTTAAGTGAAATCAATCTTGATGATATAGACCTTAATGACCCAGATATTCAAAACGTTGATTTAGATTTTTCAGACGAAGACTTCAACGCTGGAATGCAAAGTTCAACAGCACCTCAACCAGAAATGTCACAAGGTGCGGGATTAAATGATATTCCAGATATGACAGCACAACAAAATTATAATGATATGCAATTCAATCCTGACGATATGAATAATATTCCACAAGGTGCAGATAATTATGACCCTAATTTTGCGGCAAATGATCAAAGTACAATAGAAACATTGTACGACAACACTCAACCACAAGGTCAAATGGGCAATGATGCTATGGATAACACATTAAATCAAAATAATGTAAATATGAATAATTATCAAATGCCACCTCAAAAACCAAAAGCTAAAAAGCCTTCACCATTGTTAGGTATTTTATTAATAGTTTTACTTGTTGCATTTGGATATACTAAAAAAGACCTAATTATGGAAAAAATTAACGCTAATAAAGGTGTTCAAACTCAACAAGACCAAAATATGCCAATTGAAGGTGAAACTCAAGAGGACAAAGAAGATGCTCAAATGTTGAATGATACAACACCTGAAAATGCTGAAGAAGGTGACGAAAGCAAACAACCTATTGGTGCTATTCCTGGAGAAGCTGGCGGTCCTCAAGATGTTGCAAGCATGAATGCTAGTCTAAATCAAGGTAAAGAAAGACTTGCAGACAAAAACTTAACAACATTACCAAGCAAACCACAAGCGCCATTGTATACAAATCAAATTAAAAAATTATATTGGGAAGTTCCACAAGAGCTTACATACAATGATGCGGTTGTGAAATACTTGAAGATTACAGGTAGAGCAATGAAATTTGCTATTCAATCAGACTTGTTAAACGCATCAGAATTACCATACTCATCAAAAATGATTGTAGATGTACAAATTAATAAATCTGGTGAATTAACAGGTACAAATGTGACAGTTTCAAGTGGTTCAAAACAGATTGACGCAATTGTGTTACAAAGTGTTAAGGCAGCCTTAAAATACGTAAAAGCGCCAACTTCGGAATTTACAAAGGACAGTTATAATTTTTCTCTTATAATTAATTTCTAAGTTGTGATATGATATAAGTGTTAGTTAGCAGATTTTGATGAAAGTTTAAAAATTGGAATTAGCGCAAGAACACTTAGAGTTAATCAAGCGAATAATTAAGGCGGATAAAAAATTCCAAAACAACGAAGACTTGTTTGACGATTTTTTTAACGAAACCTGTAAGCGTTCCTTGTCCATAATTGAAACGATTGATGACAATGAAGCCTTAGAGGCTTATATTAGAAAAATTGCATCAACCGCTATTGTTGTCGTGCTAAAAAACATGGGTCGAGTTAGAAGAACTCATCAAAACTACGTTTCAACAAGAGATATTGAAGCTCAACCTGTCGAAATGAAGGATACTGCTAACCTTGACAACATTTCTGTTAACTATAATTTTATTAAAATTCCAAAGAATCCTGAAGAGATTGTCGTAGAAAAGGAACTT
>CALAFU010000308.1 GCA_937891325.1 uncultured Candidatus Melainabacteria bacterium
CCTCTAAATTTCCTTGTGTGATTTCTTTTATTATTATGCTATCACAAAATTTTTTTTCATGGTATATTTTAATCAGGAGTTTTTATTTAAAAGAAAGGTGTTAAAAACATGAAAAGAGCAATTGTAGTAGTTATCGATTCAATGGGTATCGGTGCAATGCCTGATTGCAAAGATTTTAACGACATTCCTGAATGTAATACGTTAAAAAATGTTTGCAAATTCAATCACGGTTTAAATGTACCTAACTTAGCTAAATTAGGTTTAGGCAACATTCAAGACTTTGAAGGTATCGCAAAAGAAGCTAACCCAATTGGTCAATACGGCACAATGAAAGAAAAATCAAACGGTAAAGATACAACAACAGGTCACTGGGAAATGGCTGGTATCGTTTTAAAAGAAGCATTTAAAACATTTACACAAACAGGTTTCCCTCAAGAAATTATTGACGAATTTGTAAAAAGAACAAACTGCGGTGGCGTTTTAGCTAACTGCGCAGCAAGTGGTACAAAAGTAATCGTTGATTACAACGACGAACACCACGCTACAAAATATCCAATCGTTTACACATCTGCTGACAGCGTATTCCAAATCGCTGTTGATACAGATATGATTCCATTAGAAACATTATACGATTGGTGTAAAATTGCAAGAAAAATGTTTGACGATTTAGGCGTAACAGTTTCTCGTGTAATCGCAAGACCTTACCACTTAGTAGACGGTGTTCCTACTCGTATCGGTAAAGATAGACGTGACTACGTTCTTGCTCCAGACCAAGACACAATGCTTACTGATGTTGAAAAAGCTAACGGTACTGTTATTGCTATCGGTAAAATTGAAGACATCTTCTGCAAACAAGGTGTAACTCACGCAATCCACACAGGTTCTAACAAAGAAGGTTTAGAATTAACATTAAAAGCAATCAACAACACTCTTGATTTAAAATCAATCGCTTACAAAGATGTTCCAAATGCTGATAAATCTTTAATCTTCACAAACCTTGTTGATACAGATATGTTATATGGTCACAGAAACGATGCTGCTGGTTATGGTAAAGCAATCGAAGAAATTGATACATACATTCCAAAATTCATAGATGCTATGGGCGAAGATGACTACTTAATCATCACTGCTGACCACGGTTGTGACCCAACAGTTCCTGGTACAGACCACACTAGAGAATATGTTCCAATTCTTGTTTACAGCAAAAAATTACAACCTAAAGATTTAGGTATGCTAGATGGCTTAGACTCAGTGTCTAAATTTGTAAAAGAATGGATTTTTTAATTTGTTTGATTTATAATGTAAATCGAATTACGGTATAACACAGTAAAAAGGAGAAAAATATGAACGTAAAAGTTGAAGATAGCTGCATTGCATGTGGCGCATGCGAATCAATTTGTGACAAAGTTTTCACAGTAGAAGACATGGCTAAAGTTAACGAAGCAGAAGTTGCTGCTAACGAAGATTCAGTTAAAGAAGCTGCTGAATCATGCCCTGTAGGCGCTATCGTTGTTGAATAATTAATTCAATAAGATATTTTTAAGGCGGATTTTGAGTTCCTCAAAATCCGCCTTATTATTTGCATAATATTTGTAAAAAAGTGTTAACATAAGCACTTTTTAGGCAAAAACCACTTAACAAATTACGAGGATTGTAGTAAAATAAAGCCAAGAATAAATATATGGTACAAATTTAGGGGAATTTTTATGTTTCAAGTTTCATTTTTAGGAAAAAGACAAGACAAGAACACTGTTGAACAATTAAAGCAACAAGGTGACGCTCTTACGCTAAACAATCAACGTAACATTAATAACGCCATCGACAACTTATCAAAAGACTCATCAGAAGAAAATATTAAATTCTTGATGAACGTAGCTCAAGGTTTGAGATACGGTACAAGTTTTGAATTAGATGATAAAAAATCTAACAACGAATGGAAGACTAAATTACAAAACGCAACAGCTAAAGCGTTAGAAAATACAGACTCTCAAAACAAAGCTGAATTACAAAAACAATTCAAAGCAACTTTCATCGACAAAAAAGAAATGTCAGATGATGAAAAAGCTGTTATGAATTTAAGAAACAACCTTTTAAAAACAAAAGGTTTACCTCAAGCAATGAACGATTCAAAAATCGATGCAGTTAAAAACATTGCGAAAAACCTTGATTATTTCGTAATTTCAACAGAAATTACAACAAAAGAAAAGAAATCTTGTCTTGAAAAATTGAACACATTAATGAGCCCAGAATACAAAATTAACCCTCAATTGAAAGATAAAAAACCTCAAGTTTTAGGTGAATTGTTAAACGACTTGGTTGTAAAAACAGCTGACTCTGATAAACCAACAATCAAAACAACTGACCAACGTCACCATGGTATGTGTGCCGCTATTTCTACATCAAGAAAAGTTATGGCATACGAATACAAAGACAAATATGTCACTATGATTATGGAAGAACTTAACAACAAGCCTGAAATGGAAGTTTATGACCCTTCCAAACTTGGTACAGATGCAAAAATTTCTGTTCCAAAAACAGAAGTAGACTTTGATTATGCAGATGACAAAGGTTACAGAATCCTTGACGCATCAGCTTTACAATGGATGAACATTGCAGGTAATACAGGTAGAGGTGACGTTCAAACAACTCATTTCTCAGCTTTTGATAAAAAATATTTTGACACATTCCACGATGGTCACTATATGAGAGATTTAGACGATCCTAAATTAGTTCCTCATCAAAACCATTTAAGAGCTTTAGAAAAAGCTGAAGACTTTATTAAAGCAACTAAAAATGGTATGGAAAAACGTGAAAAAGAAGCAGTTGAACAAAGACAAAATGCTCGTTTCAACGCTCAAACAGTTGTTAAAGCTAACAAATCATTAACAAACGAATTGCAAGCTCTAATGCCTGAAAAATCAGATGAAGAAATGACAAAAGTTGTTAATCATTTCCTAAAAATGGGCGAAGTAAAAGGCTCTCAATCAGACGATTTACACTTCTTTGACTATGAAGAAGAATCTATGAAAAAACAAAAAATGGCTAACTTCATTAAGAAAGAAAATCCAAACGTAAAACAAGAAGATATTGATGCAAGAATGAAAAATATCTTCAATATGTATGAACTTTCAACTGAAACAACAGAAGCGATGAACAAGGAAATCATTCCAAAATCACCAGAAGCTAAAATGAAAAAATACTACAAACCATTATGGGAAGCAGCTGCATCATACAGAACTGCTCAAGATTTAAAACTTGATATTCCTGAAAACTTCGACAAAGAAGTTAAAAAATATGGTTTAGGCAAAGACGCAACAAAAGCTGACGTTATGAAAAAATACGAAGACGAAGGTAAGGTTGTTTCAGAACCAATCTTGAGAAGCATGCAAGATAAATACAACAAAATTGCAAAATATGCAGCAGTTGTTGAAAAAGCAGAAGTTAAAGGCGAAAAATTGAATATGGAAGGTCTATATGAAATGACTGACAATGAAAAATCAGCCTTAGACAAAGTTGCTAAAAATATCAACAAAATGTACACAGAAGTTAAAAAAGAAACTGCAGCAAAACAAAAAGAATTAGAAAAACCATTAAATGAACTTGCTAAGAAAATCGGTGCAGAAAAAGGTTCTGTATGGGTAAATAAAGAAGGTTCTTCAGGCTTATGCACACCTCAAGAAATCCGTATCTTAGAACAAATGACAGGCAAACCTTACTACGCAGAAGAAAGCGTTGAAAAGACTGCCGAAAAGATTAAAACAGGCAAACACTCTGGTATTTCAGGCACATCAGTTTACCACAACGACCACGGTGGACACGCTCAATATATCGCAGATGTTGCTCCATTATTGGTTAAAGACCCTAAAACAGGCAAGGTTGAAGTCAAAGATGCAATTATGCACGATAACACTTGGGGTGCTTGCGAACACAAGAAAACTTGGTTAGACTCAAAAGGTTTATTAAGAACTGATTACCAATGCGGACGTGGTGGCGAAGATGGTTACATCACAAACAACGCTTGGCAAAATGGTGTTCTTGTAGATGATTTCAAATACAAAGCTGGTGCTATCAAGGGCGAAAAATTCAAAATGTTCTTTGATGGTATTATTCAAACTGAAAACAACGATATGACTTCATCTGCTAAAAGTCTTGTACAAAACGCATTCGTTGGACCACAAGTAAAAATGAGTAGCGTAGCACAAGTTATGCAAGCAGTTAAGAATGTTCCTGCCGAATATCTTGATAAGGTTATGGAAAGAGCAGAAAACGCTGGCGAAACAAAAGACGCTATTGAAACTCAAGTTATGAAAGACCTTGATAATATTAATTCAGAAGCTGACGTTTCAAAAGCACATAAAAATACACAAAGTTACTTGAAACAAATCTCTGCAAAAATGTCATTTACTAGAGAAAAAGCTATGAATGCATTAACAGATGCAATGTTAAACGGTCAAAAATATAACTTAACTGAAAATAATATTGATACAATCCAAGATAAAAACTTTAAAGTTGTAAAACATTTTATTGATGCTAAATTTGATCCAAAAGACAATAAAGAATTTGTTGCAAGATTTAATGAAATTCAAGGTATGAACCTTGAAAGTCTAACAAAACTTGCAAAATCAGCATCTGATGAAGATTTAAGCATAAAAGAAGTAACTCCATTTGATGTTGCTCGCCAAATTAAAGGTCTTGAACCAGAACCAAACAAAATGTTAAAGAACATGATGTTTATGGATTCAATTCAAGATAACATCAAATTTACAAAAAATGGCGACTCATTTGAAGAAGCATACTTTATGTTACAACGAGATTGGGATAACTTGAACGCTACAAAACAAATTAAACAAATGAAAAACAAAATGTTTAAACAATATGGCGTTCGCGCAGCTTACCCAGATTGCCAATTAACAACACCAGAAGAAACTTCAAAACTTGCAAGTAGCTTCTCTAATACCCTAAAACAAGGTGTTGAATTAGTTAATGCATTGAAACAAATGCAAGACGGCAAAATGGATAAACAAGGTTTGACAGATGAAGAAATTTCAACTGCAATGAAAAACCAATTGGCAGATATTGCATCAGGTAAAAAGACATTCATTGAAGCAAACATTGAACCTCAACACAGACAAGTTGTTACAAAAGAATTAAATAACTACTTATCTGCTGCAATCAAGGGCAAAAACACAGATGCTCAATACAAGAAATTTGAAGATAGCTTCAACAAATACCACATTTTGAACAATCCAAAAGAATTATTAAAAGAATTCGTAAGATTAACAAAATCTGAAGACCCAGCTAAAAAACAAATGGCTCAAGTTTACGAAAGCTATATGGTTAAAGGTTGCTACGAATTAGCTAAATTCGATATGGCTGTTCAAATGATTGGTGATGCTCAAAGCGGACACATTCAAGAAATGGGTAAAGACTTAGCTAAAATGTCAACACCAAAAGAATGGGACGAACAAGGTGGCGCTCACAACTTGAACACTGATGAAGGCTTATATTCATTCATCAATAAAGCTCAAGAAACAGGCGGTGTAGAAAACACATTACAATTAATGAACCACCTAGGTATGAACGACAAAGCTATGCAATTAGAAATGAAGAACATCGGTGAACTTGATGAATTGAAATCAGTATTAAGCGCTGATACATTAGGTGCAGTTGTTAGCATCGTTCAAAACAAAGCAAACTTCGTTGGTGGCTTGAACTTAACTAAAGCTCCTGCAGAAGCTAAAATGAGAGAAGAATACATTGCAAAATTGAATGACTTAATCGGTTACATCAATGAAAATGCACCTAAAATTCTATCTCAAGCGCAAGCTCAACAAGCATAGTTGCTCTAAATAAAACAATAACAGAAGGCGGATTTTGAAAATTCAAAATCCGCCTTTTAAATTTATTGTAAAACTTATTAAAAAACTATTTTAATGCATTAGCACCTGAAACAATTTCAACAAGTTCTTGTGTAATAGCCCATTGACGTGCTTTGTTGTAGTCAATTGAAAGCAATCTAATCATTTCTTCTGCATTATTTGAAGCCGCAGACATCGCTGTCATACGAGAAGCTAATTCACTAGCTTGAGCTTCTAACAAGGCTTGATAAATAATGTTTGTAATAAACATTGGCACTAAAGATTGTAAAATGCCATGAACATTCGGTTCAAATAACATTAATGGGTCAATTCCACCTTTGCCGTCATGTTCTTCAATTTCAGGAGTAAGTGGTAAAATTTCCCAATTTTGAACCGAATATGACATCATATTTTTAAAACGAGTTGTCAAAACTTCAATTTTATCAATTTTTTTGTCAACAAAAAATTCTGCTAAGTCCTCAGCAACAAGCATTGCACCCGTTGAAGTTACATTGTTTGCTACACTCAAATAAGTTTTAACGATTTCGCAATTTTTGTTTGCAATTTTACGTTTTAAACCGCCTACACCTTTTTGTCCGACAATAAATAACTTAACAGAAAGTCCTTTTTTGCTGTATTCATCAATCATAGCCAATGTTCGACGAATAATGTTTGCGTTATAAGCACCAGCCAAACCTTTGTTTGAAGTCATTACAACAAGCCCAACTGATTTAATATCACGTTTTTCTAACAAAACAGGATAGTTATCAATTGCTTTTTCAACATGCAAATTTTCTAAAGAATATTCACCATTTACAGCTGATAACATTCTTCTAAACATTACCAACAATTCATCAGCAAAAGGTCTTGCAGCTTTAACCGTAGTTTCAGCTCTTTTAACCTTTGCAGCTGCAACCATCTTCATCGCACGAGTAATTTTTTTCGTGTTCTGAACGCTTTGTATTCTAGTTTTAATATCTTTTAAATTTGCCATTGGTTATCTTTGTCCTATTACTTAACAAATATTTTGCCGAAGCTTTCTAATGCATTTCTCAAAGCTGTTTTGTCATCGTCAGACAAACCAGAACCTTCATTTAAGCGTTTTGCTAATTCAGGAAGGTTTTCTTCAAAGTAATCAAACCATTCACGTTTGTACTTAACCATTGATTTATTATCAACTTCGTCTAAGAAACCTTCATTTGCAGCAAACAAGATTGAAACTTGTTTTGCAACGCTTAATGGCATATATTGAGGTTGTTTCAATACTTCTGTAAGTTTTTCACCACGAAGTAATTGTTTCTTAGTTGCTGGGTCCAAATCAGATGCGAATTGAGCAAATGCTTCCAATTCTCTGAATTGAGCCAAGTCAAGTCTTAATTTACCTGCAACTTGCTTGATACCTTTAGTTTGAGCTGCACCACCTACACGTGATACTGAAATACCAGCGTTGATAGCAGGTCTAATACCAGCGTTAAACAAACCTGATTCCAAGAAGATTTGACCATCTGTAATTGAAATTACGTTTGTTGGAATATATGCTGAAACGTCACCAGCTTGAGTTTCAATGATAGGTAAAGCTGTAATTGAACCAGCCCCTAATTTATCATTCAACTTAACTGCACGTTCTAACAATCTTGAGTGTAAGTAGAATACATCACCTGGGTATGCTTCACGTCCTGGTGGTCTTTTCAATAACAAACTCATTGCACGGTATGCTTGAGCGTGTTTTGTCAAATCATCATAAATGATTAGAACGTGTTTACCTTGTTCCAAGAAGCCTTCTGCAATAGCAGAACCAGCAAATGGAGCGATATATTGTAATGGAGCAACGTCGTTTGCTGTAGCTGAAACTATAATTGAGTAATCCATGGCACCATGATTTTCTAAAACTTTAGCTAATTGAGCAACAGTTGATGCTTTTTGACCAATTGCAACATAGATACAAATTACATCTTGACCTTTTTGGTTGATAATTGTATCAATTGCAATAGCTGTTTTACCTGTTTGACGGTCACCAATGATAAGTTCACGTTGACCACGTCCGATTGGAGTTAAAGCATCAATCGCAGTTAAACCTGTTTGCAAAGGTTCGTGTACTGATTTTCTTGCTACAATACCTGGTGCAACTTTTTCGATAGGCATTGTTCTGTCTGATTTAATTTCGCCTTTACCGTCAATTGGTTGACCTGTTGGGTTGATAATTCTTCCGATAAGTCCGTCACCAACAGGAACAGAAGCAATTCTTGATGTTGTTCTAACTGACATACCTTCTTTAATGTGAGTATAATCGCCAAGAATTACAACACCAACGTTATCTTCTTCAAGGTTCATTGTAATACCTAAAGTACCTTTGCCGTCTTCGAATTCAACAAGTTCACCTGACATTACGTTTCTTAAGCCGTAAACACGAGCGATACCGTCACCAACTTCAAGTACAGAGCCAACATTTGATACCTCTGTTTTTGTTTCGTAGTTCTTAATCTTGTCGCGGATTATAGAACTAATTTCATCTGGTTTAATTGCTACCATAATTTATCCTCTTTTATTATTTTATAATTGACTTTTGTAATTCTTCCAATCTATGTGAAACTGATGTATCAAGCACATCATCACCTAGTTTGAAAATTAAACCCGCAATGATTGATTCATCTACTTTGTATTTTACAGAAATTTGTTTATCCTTGATTTTTTCTGATAATTTTTCGTGGATAATATTCATTTCGTTTTCGTTTAAACCAACTGCTGAAATAACTTCAACTCTTGCTACGTTATTAACATCGTCAAGAAGTTTGTTAAATACAGCAATAATGTCGTAGATTAAATCAAATCTGTTTCTTTCAACTAAAATTTTCAAGAAACTTTTGATTAAAACATCAACATCTTTACTGAATACAGCTTCAACAATCTCATCTTTATCTTCAACACTTACAAGAGGGTTTGTAAGCGCATCATATAAATCATGAGAGCGTTTTAAGATAAGCTGAATGGTTGCTAAATCAGAGGCAATTGAAACGTAAGACAAATCGTTATTTTTACCTAATTCAATTAGTGATTGAGCATATCTTTCTGCTATTAAGATGTTTTTGTCATT
>CALAFU010000309.1 GCA_937891325.1 uncultured Candidatus Melainabacteria bacterium
AAAAAAGGTCATGCCCCATTCCAACCACTTGAGAGCCTTGCCCTGGAAATAAAAATGCTACTTTTTTCAATTAGCCTCCAATTAATTCAGTAATTTTCTTATTTAATCCTGTTTCTACGGCTTCTTTAGCAACTCTTACGGCATTTTTAATTGCATAAGCCTTACTTCTACCGTGAGAAATAACAGTAATACCTTTTACACCAAGAAGTAATGAACCACCGTATTCTTCGTAGTTAATTCTTGGGTAAATCTTTTTCAAGAACGCTTTTGCCATTAGCCCAACTGCACATCCAAATATAGATGAGGCAAACTGTTCTTTTATTAATCTAAATAATAGAGATGCAACACCTTCTGTAACTTTTAATGTAACGTTTCCAACGAAACCGTCTGAAACAACAACATCGCAAGTATCTAAAAGAAGTTTGTTACCTTCAATGTTTCCAACAAAATTAAATTTATCTTTATTAGCTTCTAAAAGTTTGTAAGTTTCTTGAGCTAAAGTGTTACCTTTAGTTTCTTCTGAACCTATGTTTAAAACACCTACACGAGGTTCTTTAATGCCAAGAAGTTGTTTAGAATATAAAGAACCCATGATTGCGAATTGGTACAACATTTCTGGAGTACATTCGCTGTTTGCACCACCGTCGATAACAACGATTGGTTTCTTTAGTGATGGTAAAGTTGCAGCGATTGCAGGTCTTGTGATACCGTGAATTCTGCCAAGTCCGAATAAACTTGCAGCCATCGCAGCACCTGTAGAACCTGCTGCAACCAACGCATCTGAGCTACCGTCAGCAACAGCTTTTACGCTTAATACGATTGAAGATTTTTTCTTCTTTCTAATTGCTTGTCCTGGGTGTTCGCCCATTTCAATAACTTCATCTGCGTGTGTAATTTTTATATCTAACTTTGAGACATCGATATTGATACGTTTTTTTGTACCACGATGACCGCAATCAGATAAAAATCCTTCTGATTTGATTTTATCTAATTCACGTTCAATATCTTCTTGTTTACCAACAAGTTCGATAGGCACATTATATTCATAAGCAGCCCAAACCGCACCCGCAACTATTTCGTGTGGAGCATGGTCTCCGCCCATTGCATCAATAGCTATTCTTGTCATTTTTCCTCTGTAAGTTTAAAAACTATTCTTCAGTTTTTTCTTCTTTAACTTCTTCTGCTTTTGTTTCTTCAACTTTAGCTTCTTCTACAGGAGCTTCAGCTTTTTTAGTTGTTTTCTTTGCTGCAGCTTTTTTAGCAGGTTTTTTAGCTTCTGTTGCTGCTTCTACGTAATCAGCAGATTTGATGCTAACTGCTTTCCCTTTGTAGTAACCACATTCTGTACATACAGTGTGTGCTAATACTGTTGCGCCACAGTGTGAGCATTTTGTAGTTGCAGGTTTAATTGCTTTCCAATTTGCACGTCTTGTTGCTTGTTTTCTTGCGCCTGTTCTTTTCTTTGGTACTGCCATTTTTCTCTATACCTTTCTATTTTCTACTTATCTAGTTTTATATGCTTAAAAACTTCCATTCTCGGATCTTCTTCCACAAATTCCTCATCTGTTTGAAAAACCCCTTTATTACAATTTATACCACAAACTTTTTTATTTGGTATATTTAATATTACAGATTGATACAATAAATCACAAATATCTATTTCATTTTGACCTTCTAAATCTGTAACAAACTGTCCGTCTTTGATTTCTGTTTCTTGTCCGTATTCTTCTTGTAGCGTGTTTTTCGCGAACATTTCATCAATGTTTTCATCTAATTTATATTCAAATTCTTTTAAACATAAATCACATTCTAAAGTTAAGTTCGCCTTAACATTTCCTGTAATTTCTATAAAATCTCCTAAAGATTTTATTTTTAAATGAGCTTTTACAGGTTCTTTTGATGGAATATCTTCAATAACTTCATCAAAATCGACTTCTAAACACTTGTTTGGTGCATTTTCAATATCATCAATTAAAATTTTATTGGTATTGTTCATCTTGTAGCGCCAATCCTCTAATTTGATTTGAAATTACACATAATCTTTTAACAGGTCCGTTAGCTTGTTTGTCAACTAAAACAGGTGTTGCTGATTTCATAGCTTGTTTTAATTCTTCAAACGCACCTTGCGGATTATCAAAGTATAATACAACAGGGTTTATAGTTTCTTTTAAGAATACGTAAACGCCTGTTCTGATTTTTAATTGTTGTTGATAAGGTTGTGCCATTTTTACTCCTTATAAATAATAATTAATATAAGAGAGGCGCTTGAAAGCGATAACTTTCAAGCGCCTTAAAATTACATTGTTTTCATTGTGTTAGCAATGATTTCGTTAAAGCTATCAGCTTTTAATGAAGCGCCACCAACTAAAGCGCCGTCGATGTCTGATTGACGCATTTGTTCTTCAATTGTGTTAGGTTTTACAGAACCACCGTAAAGAATTCTGATAGCGTCAGCAGCTTCTGCGCCAGCAACTTCTTTAACTACGTTTCTAATCATAGCAATAACTCTGTTAGCTTCTGCTGAATCACAAGTCTTGCCTGTACCGATAGCCCAAATTGGTTCGTAAGCGATAACTGATTTAGCAACATCTTCAGAAGAAATACCTTCTAAAGCAGCTTTGATTTGACCAGCGATATGAGAGTCTGTAACACCAGCTTCTCTTTGTTCTAAAGTTTCACCACAGCAGATGATTGGAATTAAACCACCAGCTAAGATAGCTTTAGCTTTTTTGTTAATCATTTCGTCTGTTTCTGAGAAATATTGTCTTCTTTCTGAGTGACCGATGATTACATAATCACAGCCAGCATCTTTAGCCATTTCTACTGAAATTTCACCTGTGTAAGCGCCTGATTGTTCCCAGTGGCAGTTTTGGCAAGCGATAGAAATTTTGTTATCGCCACAACCGCAATCACATTTTACAGCTTCTACTGCTGCTAAAGATGTGAATACAGGAGCAATTACTACTGTTGGTAATTGTGGTGCATTATAGTCTTTAACGAAGTTTTTAACACCTTCGAATACTTCTTTTGCTTGTGCTTGTAAAAGGTTCATTTTCCAGTTACCAGCGATAATAGGTTTTCTTGACATTTTTTATCTCCTCATTTTATATCCTATACGAGTTAATTTTAAAATAAACATATCTTGTAATCAAGTTTTATGATAATATTTGCTTATGCTAAAGAAATACGACAAGTTTATAAAAGAATTTCAAAAGAAGATAGATAAATATTTTGAAGAAAATTCTGAATATATTTATTGTCATGAAGGTTGCTCAGCTTGTTGCGAAATAGGTGAATATCCTTTTTCTTGGATTGAAATGGGCTATCTTATGGAAGCCTTTGTTGAATTACCAGAAAATATCAAGCAACAAATTAAAATAAATATTCAAAATTTAAAACTTCAAAGACAAAATTTTAAAGGTGAACGTTTTGAATACAAATGTCCTTTTTTAATTAATAATTCTTGTTGTGTTTATGAACATCGAGGAATAACTTGCAGAACACATGGACTTGCATATTTAAGAAAAGACGAAACGGTAAATGTTCCTTATTGCGCAAATAATGGTTTGAATTATTCATCAGTGTTTAAAGACGGTGTTTTTTCAATTGAACCAATAAAAGAAAATTTGAATATTGATGCTGTCTTAAAAGATTTTGACGGTGAAATGGGCGAAA
The DNA here is from genome assembly GCA_937891325.1 of uncultured Candidatus Melainabacteria bacterium. Lineage (GTDB taxonomy): Bacteria > Cyanobacteriota > Vampirovibrionia > Gastranaerophilales > Gastranaerophilaceae > UBA6984. The sequence continues at coordinate 3,676 of CALAFU010000309.1, forward strand.
TCAGACCACTAATTGATTGGGTGTAATATACAGTCTCAATAAGCCTATAAGAGTTAAGTCGCTAAGTCGAACTAGGATTAAGATGACATTTTAATCATAAATGACTTATCGTCTTATAGTTTTAAAGTTCTAACCTCTAACCTCTAACCTCACTGTCACCCTGAATTTATTTCAGGGTCTCTGCAACATGAGATTCTGAAACAAGTTCAGAAAGACATTATATTTCATTCTTGAATAAACTCATCTTTGTTTTAAAATAACCTTATGGCTAGAGAATTTCAATTTTATATTATTCCAACTCCGATTGGAAACATAAAAGACATAACACTTCGTGCATTAGAAATAATGAAAGAGGTTGATATTATTGCTTGTGAAGACTCTCGAGTTACGCAAAAATTGTTAAATCATTATGACATCAAAACAAAAACTCTTTCTTATCACAAATATAATGAACGAGAACGTGTCTCTATGATGTTGGACTTGTTAAACTCAGGAAAGAAAATAGCTCTAGTTTCAGACGCTGGCACTCCATTAATTTGCGACCCTGGGTCGATTTTATTAGACGAATTGAGAAAAAATAATATTTCAACTACATCTTTAACAGGCTCTTGCGCTGTTTCAACCTTCTTGTCGCAAGTGCCTAGAGACTCAGAGGAATACACATTTGTAGGTTTTTTACCTAAAAGTGAAAAGCAAATTCAAGAACTCTATAACAAATATAAATATTGTAATATGGTGTTTTATGAATCTCCAAACAGATTGGTAAAAACTTTAGAAACATTAAAAGAAATTGCGCCAGAAATAAAGGTTGCAGTTGGACGCGAACTTACAAAAATGTTTGAAGAAATCGTTATCGACAAAATTGATAACGTTATCAATCTTTTCAAAGATGAAGTTAAAGGCGAAATCGTTGCAATGACCTTTGCACAAACACAATCCGAGTTTTCGGAAATAAAAGATAAGGTTGATATCTTAAAAGAAAAGGGATTTAAGTCAAAAGAAATTGCAGAGATTTTGTCATCGCTTTATAATTTTAATAAAAATGATATAAAACAGTTGTTATACTAAAAAACATGAGTTATAATGATAAATATATTATTAGTATAGTGAGGAGCAAACGTATGAAAAAAACATTAGCATTCACTTTGGCAGAAGTACTTGTTGTAATGGGCATTATTGGTGTCGTTGCTGCGATTACAATTCCAACTTTGAATAATACAACAAACGAAAAAGAAATCGTTGCAAAAGTAAATAAATCCGCAGCAATGATTACCGACGCTTATGGTCGAGCAAGAGCAAAATATGGTAGATATTCAAAGGATTGGCAACACAAAGATGTTTCAGGACGTTTAATTGAAAACATGCAAACAACAAAAGTATGCTCTACCAGTGATTCAAGTTGCTTTGCTACAGAGTTTAAAGCTCTTAATGGTCTTGATAAATTACAGGCTTTTGGCACATCTGCCATTCTTGCGGATGGCATGTCTCTTACTTATTCAAATTGTATAAATTATAATCTGACCTGCCGTATGGTTAGTGGTGCACCAACAACATTAGGATACATTATAGTAGACATTGACGGTCCAAATAAAGGCTACAACACAGTTGGTGTTGATATTTTCTACTTTGATTTATCACCAAATGGTGGACTAAATACAGATGATGGTTCAACAATGACAGCTTTAGCTGAACCTGTAAAATTACCACACAGGACATTAGCTAGCAGAATGTTTGAAGCACCAGCTTATGCAATTACAGGCGGTTATGATAATACAGAATCCGATGGTTGGGTAACAGGAAGCAATAACAAGTTTAAATTATGGAGATACACAAACTATATTTTAGCTTCTGGCAAAGCTGATTACTTGAAAAAATAACAAATAAACATAAAGTAAAAAACGGTTGAGTTTTAAAACTCAACCGTTTTGTTTATATGCATAACAACATTAGAGCTTGTGTTCCACTTTATGTCACACTGAATTTATTTCAGGGTCTCAAAAACATGAGATTCTGAAACCGTCTTGGTTTATTCGGGGTGGCGACGGAGTAACGTCCGACCGCCACCTTACGGGCTGTGTTCGCCAATGCTCACACGGCGCCCTACCGAAAAACCGCAAGTTCAGAATGACAATAAGTTAGTATTCTTTTCTATGTAACACTGAATAGCCTTACAACAAGCTCAATTGTTCAGTTTGTTGGTTCAAAATATTCTTCAAGAAAGATTTGCGATGATATTTTGTAATCCCATATTTTTTAATCGCTTCAATATGTTCTTTTGTCAAATAACCGGCATTTTTTGCCCAATTATACTGAGGATATTCCTCATGAAGTCTTTGCATATATCTATCACGTGTAACTTTTGCCAACACACTTGCGGCAGCAATTGATGCAGATTTTGAATCGCCTTTTATAATATATTGTTGCGGATAATCATAGTTTCTGATTAGTTTATTTCCATCGACAATTGTTAAAATAGTATTGTCACCTTGAACTTGATTTCGTATCTCTTGTTCTTGAGACCCTGAAATAAATTCAGGGTGACATTGTGTTTCTTTTGGGTGACATTGAGAACCTTTCGTCATACCACTCTGCCGAATAAACGATTGATAATCATTTATGAGAGGTTGTTGCGGTATCTTTTTAACACCCTTATTTATCACATCTTCACAAGACAATTTCATTGCCCTTAGAGAACAATTCAAAATATTATATTTTTCTATATCTTCAACTTCAACACAAACGACTGAATTAATTGTGTTATTCAAAATCACGTCATAAAGTTCTTCTCTAACTTTTGCGCTAAGTTTTTTAGAATCATTCAATTTTGACAAATCTTTTGCAATTTCAAAATCGTTAATATGAACGGCAGCGGCAAAAACTCCACCAGCTGCTGGTCCTCTGCCTGCCTCATCTGTCCCAACAAGAAAATCAACATCAAAAGATTTATCAAATTCAAATATACAACTATTCGAGTTCATCTAAAATGAATTTTCCTATCTTACCGTCTCTAAAGTTTTTCAAAATATAAACAGCTGTTCTTGTAATATCAGGTTCAGCGTTTGAAACAATCCAATTACGGCTTTTTGCAATATTTTCCAGTGTTAATTCGTCAACCTTATAATATTCTTTTAGTTGTGTTTCATATTTTCTAGAAAGAATATTTAACAACTCTTGAGCGACAGTTTCGTTATCATAAGCGTTTTCAGAAACTGAATTTACAAACGCTAACTTTGTAGCAGCTTCTTGGTCGTCTTGGCGCATTGGGATAATCCCTGGAGTATCAAGCAAGTCAAGGTCTTTGTTAATTCTTACCCATTGTTGTTGACGAGTTACGCCAGCTCTCGCACCAATTTTTGTTTTAGAAGATTTTGTTAATTTATTAATTACGCTAGATTTACCAACATTAGGCATGCCTACAACCATTGCACGAGCAGCACGACGTAAAAGCCCTTTTGCCATTTGCGCCTGAATTTTAGGTTCAGCCAATTCCAAAACTTTTTTTATAACTTGGTTTAAATCTTTTGCACCTTTTGCATCAATAACCAAAACCGTGCAAAAAGTTTGTTCCTTAATCTTTTGAACAAAAAGTTTAAGTTCGTTTCTATCGGCTAAATCTGCCTTATTTAACAAAATTAGGCGAGGTTTCCCGCCTAATAATGTTTTGATATTATTGTATGTACTGCTAAACGGGATTCTTGCATCTAAAACTTCAATAACAACATCACAAAGATTTAACTTTTCTTTTAGCTGTCTTTCAGCTTTTGCAATATGCCCTGGATACCAGTGAATGTGACTATCTTTTTTCAATTTTTTCCTTAATACGAGTTGCTTTACCTGAACGTTCTCTTAAGTAGTATAATTTAGCACGTCTTACGTCACCTTTTCTTAATACTTGAATTTTATCAATTCTTGGTGAGTGAATTAAGAATACACGTTCAACGCCAACGCCTTGGAACACTTTTCTTACTGTAATTGTTCTGTTTAAACCAGCACCGTGTTCTTTAATGATAGTACCTTCAAATGCTTGGATTCTTTCTTTGTTACCTTCAACGATTCTTACGAATACTTTTACAGTATCACCAGGATTCATTTGTGGTAATTCTTCTTTTTTGAATTGTTTTTCTAATTCATCAATAATCGGATTGTTCATTTTCAAATTCCTTTATATTCTTGTATTTATCTTCTTTTTAGGTTGCGAAATTTACAGGTGCCAAAGCCTGTAAATTAATCTTATGTAAAACATGATTGAAATTCAAGTGGTACTTTAATATTTGTTTATAATTGAGATTCTGAAACAAGTTCAGAATGACATTATGGTTTGTATTTTTCTTTATGTCACCCTGAATTTATTTCAGGGTCTCTTTTCTTTTTTAGAAATTATTTTTCTTTTTTATGCTATAATTTTTCTACAAAGAGGAAGAAAATTAGGAGAAATTATGTACGGTTTAATATTAGCAGGTGGCTCAGGTAGCAGATTATGGCCTTTATCAAGAGAACTTTATCCAAAACAATTGTTGAATTTGAACATGGAAAAAAGTTTGTTACAGGCATCATTTGAAAGACTTGCATGCTTTACTCCGTCAGAAAATATCATTGCAATTACTAACGCAAAACACATTTCTAACGTTAGATATCAAATGCAATCTATGAGCAAAAAATCTCAAGTTTTAGCAGAACCGGTTGCTAAAAACACAGCTCCTGCAATTGCAGTTGCAACAAAATACATCAAATCAAAGGCAAAAGAAGATGATCCTGTAATTTTGGTTGTACCTTCTGATCCTTTAATCAAAAATTTAGGCGCCTTCAAAACAACTGTTATGCGCGGTGAAAAACTTGCAAAAGAAGGCTACATTGTTACTTTTGGTGTAAAACCAACTTACCCTGAAACAGGTTACGGTTATGTAAACATCACAGATAAACAATTAGAAGGCGGTTATAAAGTTAAACAATTCGTTGAAAAACCAGATTCAGAAACAGCTAAAAAATACCTAGATGCAGGAACTTATTTCTGGAACAGTGGTATGTTTATGTTCAAAGCCTCTGTATTCTTAGAAGAATTACAAAGAACAAGCTCTGAAATTTACAACTTGTTAGACGAATTTGATTTTTCTAAATCAGAAGAAATTCCATTCAACTCATTCGACAAAATGCCAAGCATTTCTGTTGATTACGCAGTAATGGAAAAATCAGACAAAATCGCGTTAGTAAAACTTGAAAGCGATTGGAACGATTTAGGTTCTTGGCAAGCTATTTACGACGTAAACGACAAAGACAAAAACGGAAACGTATTTATCGGAAACGTTATGGACGAAGACTCTAAAAACTGTTTAGTATATTCATCTTCAAAACTTGTTGCAACAGTAGGTTTGGAAGACACAGTAATTGTTGAAACAGAAGACGCAGTTTTAGCTTGCAGACGTGACAACACTCAAGATGTTAAAAAGATTTATGAACATTTAAGACAAAATAACGATGATACTCACAAGGTTCACAAAACAGTTTACAGACCTTGGGGTTATTATTCAGTAATTTCTAGTGGTGAAGGGTTCTTAACAAAGAAAATTCACGTAAACCCTCATCAAAAATTATCTCTACAATCTCACAATCACAGAGCAGAACATTGGGTTGTGGCTTTAGGTAATGCAACTGTTATTCGCGGAGATGAAACTTTAAACTTGAAAGTTGGCGATAGCGTTGATATCGCAGTAACAGAAAAACATTCACTTCAAAACTTAACTGATGATGATGTAGAAATTATTGAACTTCAAATCGGTTCACCATTACTTGAAGAAGACATTGTTCGTTACGAAGATATGTACGGTAGAGTTTAGTTAATTCTATTTGTATGAGGTAAATTGCGTCTATTGACGTAAAATACATAACGTATTTTTTCGGTAATATCATTGAATGAAGTTACTTCTTCAAATTTGTATTTTTCAGAAAATGTTTCTGTAAACTTACAAAGAGAAGTATACGTATGGTCGTTCGCCAAATCTGTTGGTACTATTTCATAGTCAACTCTTCTATACATACAGTTATAATCTTTATTACGAGCTTTTGTAATTGGAGTTTTATAGAAATTCAAATATTGCCAATTATTAGGCGCGATAACAATATTATATTTGTCAAAATCCTCTTGGGCAGACTCCTCAATACTTTTAATATCAATATTATAACCGCGCAAATTCATCAATAAAAAGCGCAAAATTGGTTCTGGAGAATTTGGGAAAAAGACTATTCTATTATTTTTATCATTAAAATTATATTCAATTAACGCTTGCGCACGGCAAGTTTCATCATTGTTAGGTTCTTTTGAATCCCAATTTATACAATCCATCATATTTTGAAGTTCTGAAATTTTTGTCGGATTTTTTATAAAAGCTGGAAATATTTTATTAAAAGGTCTTGACCAAAGATGAGTGCTTACGCATAAAAAATAGAAACAAGCAATCAAAATTATTAACCATTTAAAAATATTTTTATTGCTTGTTATATAACTAAGCGCAAAAATCGGAGCGCTTACAAATATAAAGCAGTTTATAAATCTAACGTTAAACACCATAAATGCAATACTTGCAGACATTGTTACAAATGCTATAACAAACAAAATAGCAAAAAACCTATTCAATATAGTTTTTTTATTGCGCTTAAAAATAGGTTTTACTAACGAAATTATCAAACAAGGCAAGAATAAAAGAAAACCTAAAAGTCCGCACCCTGTCAAGGATTCAGCCAAAGTGTTATTCAAAACATTTTGATATTTTGCAGGAGAATAAACTCCGTCAGGCACACCTTGCAAATTCAAGGCAGTTAATAAATTTTGTTTTGTATGCAGTATAAATTCACCGACAGGATTTTCCCAATTTACCCCTGAAAAATCGAACAATAACCACATATGCTTAATTAAGTTTGCACAAAAACCTTTAAAACCATAAATATTTTTGTGAGATATTAATGCGCCATGAAAACCAAATATATTCTTAAAATCAAGATAGTTCAAAACATAGTTATAAGCTGAAAAAGCTAAGAAATTTACTGCACCAAAGCCGATAAATTTAAGTATATTTTTATAATTTTTGTACTTATAAGACAAGTAAACAAAGAATATTCCAACAGCTAAAACCAAAAATCCAGCCGAAGATTTTGTTCCAAGAGCTAACGCAAAGCAAAGCGATGCCATAATTATCGGAATTGTTTTATTTCCTTCAAACTACTCCAAAATAAATATATACTTGCTGTTACCAACGATGCAACTATCAAATCAGTTTGCACGCTTGCAATTTGAACCATTATTCCTGATAAAGAACTTACGATAAAAAGCACCCATAAGGTTCTGCGCAAAGAATATCCAATTAAGTTATGAAGGATTTTGTATAAACTTGTTATATACGCAAAATAAAATGCGAATGATAAAAAGCCCAAAAATAAAACATTTTTAGTAAATAAAATTACCCAAGAATAAACTATTTCAGAATTTACAGGAAAAATTAAGGCTCTGATATCAATTGAAGGATAGTGATTTATTGTCGAATTCAAAACCCAAAATGCAGATCTTGCAACGTGATAAGACTTCGCATCACCGTCAGTAACGGTTGTTATAGAGCATAAAAAGAACGATACGGCTATAAAAAATAGCCACGCTAACCCTAAAACAACTAGAGATTTGTCCAGCATTAATGCATTTTTAACCCTTTTTAAAAAGTCTTTTAGAGGTACATGCCAGCAAGGACGACCCTTTTTAGCCCAAATTGTAGTAATTATTACAAAAAATAGAAGATTTAAAGTTAAAAAAGGAAGCACCTTTAGCATTTTAAAAGGTGAAAGCAATTCCGCCGTTAAAATTACTTGAGCGAAGGCAATGACAACAAAATAGATGAAACCATTAGCAACATTCTTATTATCCAACATTGCCGAAACAAAATAGCTAGACAATAAAACAAGTGTTAATGAAATCAAAAAAAGTATCACTTGTCATCTCCTAAAGAGGTTTGTAACCGGAATAAATTAAACTTGCCCAATCTTCATAATAGCTAATTTGCGTAGCGGAAGCAGGTCTAATATAAATTTTGTATTGATTTTCCGCAGGAATATTTAATGCACTTTTTATTGCTGATTGAATTACAGAAGGGTGAGTTACAATAATAACCCTTCCTCTCAAATTCTTTTCAATAATTTCGTTAATAATCTTTCCAACACGTTCATTAAAATCATGAATAGCTTCACCATTTTCAGGGCAAAAACCTAATGGATTTTGATGTAATTGGTCTAACATCTCCGGATATTTTTTTTCAATTTGAGAAAAACTCAAACCACTCCAAATACCGCATTTTCTGTTATATAAAACAGGCAAAGTTTCAAAATCTTGTTTTAATTCATCAGCCAAAATTTCTGCACTTTGAACTGTTGCAAGCGAAGGACTTGCATAGATTTTGTTAGTTTTTAACCCTCTTTTTTTGATAAAATCAACAATTTTTTCTAACTCTAATTCACCATTTTCATTTAGTGGTGGATAATCTAATTTATCAGTTAATCTGTTATCTTCTGAATATATAGTTGAACCGTGTGCTATAAAAGTTATTTTACATTTACGTTTAAACATTTTTTCCCCTTTTGAATTCAAAACTATTATAACACAATTAAACAGTTATAACTATTTCTTTATCGCAGGCTTATTTTTATTTTCCATTATAATAAATCTATTATTTCTTAAGATTGCCTTAAAATGGCGCTTTTCTAGGAATATATCACTTAATTGGCACTTTATTTGTAATGGATTATTTAACTTATTTTTACCTTCATAAAAGCAAGCATATTCATTACTTTTTAACAATTTTTTAGCAATATCTCTTTGTAATTTAGGGTCGTTATTGTCATTATATTCATCTGTAACCTGTCCAAAGGTTGGATAAACAATTAAATTGTAATCTTCAAAGTTTATTCTATCATAATGTGGGTATAAAACATTTGTATCAATATTCCAGCCATTGTAATTTAATAACAATGGTTTAATTAATGTTTCACCTGCAGAACCTAAAATTAAGATTTTATTTTTAGGTGAATATCCATACCCCTTAAAATCTTCGTATAAATCACACATCGCATCAGAGTATTTTAGTACACGACCGAATTTATCACGATGTAAACCATAACAATACCATTCATATCTAATTTCTCTTAATTTTGTAGGGTGTTTTATAATTTGCGGAATTGCAATTGAAGGTGTTTTAATAATGTTGTGAGTTGATGAAAATATAAATGCATAAACCGCAACTAAAATAAACACCATTTTTACAGGACTCCAACGACTTCTAAAGTATGACATACATAAAATTGGAGATGAAATTATTATAAATGATGTAATAAATCTAATATTAGCCTGCATAAAAGCAATTGTTGCAGACAAACTCATTAAATTTATAACCAATAAAAGTCCAAATAAAAACATTGTACTTGCAAAATGTTTTCTGTATTTGATTGGTTGCAACAATGACAAGAACCAGCAAGGAATTAAAATCAAAATTCCTAACACACCACAACCACAGAACGGCGTTAGAACAAGGTTGTTAGCAAACAACTCTGGACGACTAGAAATTCTTTCAGGAATAGTGCTAACTTGAGCTGTTGTTAAAACTAAATCTCTACCGTAATCCAAATAAGATTTAAATTCCTCAGAAATATTAAATCCTGTAAAATCTACGAATGTATAACAATGACGAATAAAGTTTGCTAAAGTACCTTTTAAACCATACACATTAGTTTGAATAGCAACCGCACCCGCATTGGCAATAAAATTGCCATACGCATGATAATTCATAATATAGTTATAAGCACCGAATAATGCAAAGTTTATTGCACCAAACAAAATGTAATATAATAGGTATTTGAAATTCTTATACTTAATAATGAACCATAATACAAATACAGTCATTGCAGGAACAGTCAAACCACCTGTTGATTTCGTACCTATTGCCATTGCATAACATAAAGCTGACATAAACAATGTAACTTTATTATTATTTTTCAATGCATCTAGGAATAGAAACATTGTTGATGTAACTAAAGCCGAAATAATAATATCTGTTTCAGTGTCGCACATTTGAAGTAATACACAAGCAAATGAAGACACGATAAACATAGTCCATAAGCGTCTACGAACACAAATTTTGAAGTAATCCATAATTTTGTACACACTTATCATCGCAAATACATACCCTGTAAATGAGAAAAACCCCAAGAATGCAGTTCTATGCAAGAACATATAAATCCAAGTGTACATAATTTCTGAATTTATCGGGAATACATTATTTCTAAATTCAGAAGTTGGAAAATGATTGATACTGTTATTTATAGCGTAATGAACAGCTCTTAAAATATGGTATATTTTGCCGTCACCACTTGCTCCAGGATCAAAGAAACAGATAAATAGAGATATTCCAACTAAAAATAACCAGCCTACAAGTAGAATATAAAAACTTTTATCTAAATTAAAACAAGTTTTAATCTTCTTAAAAGTAGGTCTGCAATCAACACTCCAAAGAGGTCTTCCTATAACAAACCAAGCAATCAACACTAAAAACAGTATTACAACATTACAAGTTAAAAACGGGTAAGGTCTTAACATTGGCTTAAACATTGATAAAATTTCAGATATAAAAACTATTTGAGCAAATGCCGATATAAATAAGTAAATTAGCCCCTTAATAGATTTGTCTTTATCTAAAATACTTGCAATAAGATAACCTGTTGAAAAAATCATTAAAAATGACAATATAAACAAAAATATTAACATGTCGCTCCTTAAATCTAGACTTTTGTATTTTTAAATTATAACATCTATTAAAATTTAAATTGTTAAATATTGTAAATTATAATCACGCATGCCAACAAATTATTTTTTTACGGGCTTTCAATAGAATATAGATAGGAAATATATTGTTTTTTGCATGCTAAAAATACAACCGATTATTACAAAATCGAATAATGGTCAAACTAGGGTACAATGTAGTGCACCTAGATTTTTGGCGTATTCGTCTCCTATCAAATCTCCACTAGGAAAAGATGTGTTTACAAAATCCGCCCGTTTGGATAAGCAAACACAAGTAGAGACTTTATCGGATAGATTAACAAATATTTCCTTTGAGGGCAGAAAGAAAAATAAGTATGAGCAAGGGCAAGAGATAGCTACTAATTTGAAAGAAATTTTCAAATCTAATTTTGGGGCTGTTTCGACAAATGATTTCAAAAAAGAATACGCAAAAATTGATAACAAAAACGTTATCCCTACAATCAAGGCGTATAATAAAATTTCACCAAAAATGTCTTTGATTGGTGCGATTTGTTCTGAAGTTGCAGACTACCCTGAAACAAGAATTAAAGCTGTAAACGGTATTGTTGACAGATTAGTTACTAATGGTAAGGCTGTTGGAGTTCAAACTGACCATTACAAATCTAGATTTGATGAGGAATTGCAAGACCAATTTGATACAGTTTTACTACCTGTAAAAGCAAAACACTTGAACAAAATTACAAACGCATTTATTCAAGCTATTGAAAACAAAAGCAATTTAACCGCTGATGAAAGAGCTGATATTAAAAAAGCAGATTTAAAAACAACTCAAACATATACAACAAAAATCCTATCTACAACAGCTAAAAAAGCTGAAAAATCCTTGCAAGATCAACAAGAATATGACGGTTGGTCTGCAAAACTTGGTGAACAAATTAAGAAATTATGGAAATCTGAAAACCAAGCACATTTAGTAAAAGAAGACATTGATACTTTTAAAGGTCAAGTTGGTGAATTAAACAAACTTGTCGGAACTAAAGATTACAACAAAAAATTCAAGGAAATATTTAATATTGAATATGACCCTGAATTAATTGCAACATACAAAGATAAAGAAGAAAAATTTGTAGCAGCTTCATTGATTGCAACTGTTGAAAACAACTTTAAATCCGCAGTTCCAGACTTGTTGAATAAAAAACCTTTAACTGATAAAATTATTTCACCTTATACAGCAAGCGCACCTGTTGTGATTGAATCAAGACAAGAAATGTATGAACGCAACTTGAATGCCTTTGCTAACTTTGTTGGAAAAGGTAATGTTGAAAAGGGTAAAGCTGAAATTCAAAAAACAATGAAGGATTATAAAATTACCCCTAAATCAACCTTGAGCGATAAATACGACGTACTTCAACGTATGGCAAACAAATACGAAAAACGCTTACACCAAAATACAAAAAATGCTTTGGGCAAAAAATCCTTAATGGAAATGAAAAATGAATACGAAAATTCATACTATGCAGCATTTGGTGTCGATAACGATATTGCAAAACGCGTTGAAGATTATAGAGCTTCTCAAAAATGGTCAGAACTTCTTGTTCAAGACACTATTTTATGCTCGGCATCAATTCCTATTTGGTTAATGACTGCTGGCACAGGCGTAATTCCGACATTAAAAATTGCGGCAATGCACTCAGCTGCAGATTTAGCAGTTTATGGTAGTGACAGATTGTCGTCAAAACAAGGAATGACACAAAAAGAATTAAAAGAAACCCTAAAATGGACAGCAATTGACGGCGCTACCGCTATCGTAAACCAATTGTGCTACAAAGGTATTGAAGCTCTTGTTTCACCAATTGCAAAAATGTCAGGTAAAGCGGCAAAAGTTTCAGAAATGGCTTTAACAGGAATGGCAGACGTTGCAGTTGATTGTGGTATGGAATATTTAGGCTCAGGTAAAGTTACACTTCAAGGCACTGTTTACTCCGTAATCTTTACGGCAGCTGGACAAATTGTTGATATGAAGGTTGAAGATAGTTCAAGAAAAGTTTTGTAAATTATTTGTTTGCATGAGAGCAATTAAATTTGAAATCATGTTTTTATGTAAATATGGAAATTACAAAGGTAGGATTTTACGGCTTAGATAAGCCTCAAACGCAAACAAAAACGGAAAAACATGACAACAAAGCTGTTGCAAACCATACAGATGTGGTTTCTAAAGCTGGAAATTCAGCTATTAGAAGTATGGCAATGGCAAATATTCATAGAACTATGAATATTCATCAAGCTGGAAACGATTATAAAGTTGAAGGTAAATACAAAGTAGTTGGGGAACAAACAGCAGAACAAGCTAACGACTTTTGGAAAAGTGTTGGCTACACAGATTCGCCATACAAACCAAATAAAAAAGCGCAAATTATTGAATTAACTCAAGATACAAAATTTGTAAGAACTTATGACGGAAAAAATTCTGGAATGTACGGTTCTTGGGTAATGAAATATGACGATGTAAAAGGACTAAAACCGGAAGAAATTGCAGATAAATTTGCACTTCCACAAGTTCCAAAATATATGTGTGATTGCACTCTTCCAAAAGGAACTCAACTAAGAACAGGTGAATGTAATCCACTTTACGGCTGGAAAGGTGGCGGTCAACAGTTTGATATGATGGGCGCAAGAGTTGGTAAATTCGATAACGAAAGAGAAATTCCAACAAAATAATATTTTAACATTAAAGGGCGGTTTGCGTAAACGCAAACCGCCCTTGTTTATTACCTTTTGGCATGTTACAATATGTAAAAATATCTACTCAAAATGAACTAAAAATGGCAAATTTGCGCAATTTTTTCTATGTTCAAACGTTAAAACACATGTAGTACTATATTTTCGGATAGGTTATGACAGAAGGAAATTTCTTAAAACTAGGTAAAAACGGGCAAACCGTTGATCTTAACAAATTAAAATCGGGCATTAAAGCTGAAGCATTCAAAGATGATGTAAAGGCTTTGGAACTTTTCAATGCCAGCGATAAAAACAAAAACGGCGTCTTAGATCTAGACGAAGTTTCTCTTTTCAAGGACAAATTAACTCAAGCCGCAGGCGATGACAAGGTTCTTACAGAAGGCGAAACAAAACAAATTTTAAATGAACAAGAACATAAAGAACAATACAGAAAGGCAAAAGTTAAATCTCAAGATGTTTTTGACTTTGTAAACAAATATGCACAAGCAAGTGAAAATTCAAAGGTTAAATCATCAGAAGTTAAAGGCGACCAAAGAATCGTAACTTACGAAGACGGCGCACAAGAAGTTATTAATAAAGACGGCTCAAAAGTCATTACAACTGTAAGTGGTGCTATCAAATCAGTTAAAAATGTTGATAAAGACGGCAATTTAGTAAGCGAAGAACGCACAAATGATGAAGACGGTTCTGTTGAAAATTTCGTATTTGGCGAAAATAATTCAATGAAATCAACTTTAACAAATTCTGACGGTTCTGTTTTAACAAAAACTTACGATGCTCAAGGTAATCCAACTTCAGCAGTTTTACAAGATGATAAAGGTACTCACGAAATCGGCTTAAGCGGTTTTGCTTCAGGAAAAATCGTAAGAACTGTTGAAGGCAAAGGCACTCCAGAAGAAAAAACAATTCAATACGACTATACAAACGAAAATTCATACACTCAAACAACAACTCAAGGCAACGTAAAAAGTACAACCGTTGTTGAAAACAATGAATTCGTTTCAAGTGTTGCAACACAATACGACAGCGAAAATAGACCTGTTCAATCATTAGAAATTGGCAAAGATGGTACAAAAACTGAAACTTTATACAAAGAAGGTAGAAAAGTTCAAGCTCAAGTAACAAATCCAGACGGTTCTGTTCGCTATGCAAAATATGACGGCAAAGGTAACACTTTAGTTGTTGTTCAAAATGGGGAATCTATTGAAT
>CALAFU010000310.1 GCA_937891325.1 uncultured Candidatus Melainabacteria bacterium
CAATTATTAATTAATGTCCAAAAGAAAATTCAAGAAAATAGTCAAGAAGTTTCTAATTTAGAAACTAAAATTGATAAAAATCAGAGTGAGCTAACTTCAGCACAAAATGCGTCTGCTGCAACAGAAGTCAAGGTTTCAGGGGTTCAAGCTGAAATTGGTGAAGTTAAAGCTCAAATAAATAATGCAAACAAAATTGAAGATGAAGTTGATAGAAAAACAGCATTAAAAGATTTTGAAATTAAATTATCTGATTTGAGTAAAATGGAAGCTGAGTTAAAAGCACAAAAAGATAAACAAGATGCACAAGTAAAGGATTGTCAAACTCAAGATACAGCATTGAATACTGATAAGACTGTAAAAGTGGCTGATGGAGATACATTAAAAACTGAAGAAGCTGATTTAAAGGCTAAAATTGAGGCTGAAGAAAAGGCTAAAGCCGAAGCAAAAGCTAAACAAGAAGCAGAGGCTAAAGAGAAAGCTGCTACTGAAATTAAAGCCAAAATCGCAAGTGTTATTTCCGCTGATGAAGCTCAAGGAGAAACTAAATATTCAGATGAAGAAATATCAAAGATGATTTATGATGCCGCAGAAAAATATGGCGTTGATCCTAAATTAGTTGCATCTATTTGTAAGCATGAAACACACTTTACTCAAGAAAAATCTGGTTATAGCGGTAAAGGTATGATGCAATTAACAACAATATCTTTAAAAGATATGTATGCAAGAAAAAAGATTTATGGTGATGAATTAAAACCTTTATTAGACAAGTATGTAGATGCTGATGGCTTAAAAAAAGCAATTATAAACGATGCATCAGTAAACGTAGAAGTTTCAACAGCATTGTTGAAATCAAAATTAAAATCTGCAAAAGGTAACGTAAGAATTGCGTTACAAAATTATAACGGTTCAGGAGCAAAAGTAAAATATGCTGGTGATGTTATGAGCAGATACAAAGAGGACTATGGCTCATATCCTCAAAATATGAAATTTGCAGATACAACGATTAGAAAAACAGTAAAAAAATAGATTAAAGGACTTGGAATTTATTTACCAAGCCCTTTTTTTAATGTATAATAAATTAAAAAAGGGAAGGTATTATGTCAGATTTAACAGTTTCGTATCAATATACAAGAGAAGATATTATGAATTTTGTTCTAGATACTTTTTCTTTTGAAAAAGTTCGTTGCACATTATTCTTAATTTTTAATCTGGCATCATTTATTATTGGTGTTGTATTCTTTTGTATGCATAACATTCCTTTAGGTTGCTTGTTTGTAGCGTTTTCAATAATGGTATTCCCTTTAATATTATTTTTGACTTATATTACAGTAAGAAATTCTCTAAGAGTTCTTTCAAGCGTTGTTTGTACCTTAAAAGAGGACGGAGTAAACTTTATCAGCAACTTTGGCGATACTCTTATTCCATTCAAGGATATTAATGATGTGAAGGTTACAGAGGCTTTAATTTTTATTTATATTTCAAAAAATAGCGCTTTAGTTGTTCCAAAACGTGCGTTTAAGGATTCAACAAAAGCTATTGATTTTGCAGCAAGACTTGTTGATAGATTCAATAAATCAAAAACTAAGGTAAATTAAGCAATTTTTTGTGACGTTCAATTAGTATATCTTTTCTCGGTGGTAAATCAATAATATCCCACGGCAGAGCTTCGTTTACGTCATAATCTCTCAATACGTAATCGTCTGGATTAAAGCTATCCTTTGCTGCTTTTTTGAAGGCGCCCAATTTTGAACCATTTTTGTATACATCAATAATGAAGTCTGAAATTTTTTCATCACCTCTTGATAAAACGGTTTGCCAATAATCCCATTTAATGCTTGAAAAACTTGTTTTAACTCCAATTTTGTGGAATTCTTTTTGTAGAAAATTTTGTCTTTTTTCAAGTTCTTTTGTAGAAAATCTTCCACACCATTGAAGCGGAGTGTGTGGTTTTGGTATAAAAGATGAAAATGCAAAAGAGATGTCAAAACCTTTGTTTGTTTGTTTTAATTCTTTTGCAAGTCGCACCATTTCATTCAAATCTTCTTGAGTTTCTGTTGGAATTCCAATCATTGCATAGACTTTTACACCCTTTAAACCGTTTAATCGTGCAGTTTCAACAGTATGCTTAATTTGTTCTTCTGTAATATTTTTATTGATTACTTTTCTAAGTCGTTCACTACCTGCTTCAATCGCAATTGTTACGTGCTTTTGATGCGCAGAAACAAGAGTTTGAATCATTGAATCATCAACGGCATCAACTCTTAAAGAGGAAATACTCATTTCAATTTCTGGATTTGCTTGAACTTTTTGCGCAATGTATTCGCAAATTTGTTTAAATTTAGGGTGAATGGAAACTTGAGCTCCTAAAAGTGCGATTTTGTTTGTATGTTGTAAGCCTAAATCTATTGCTTCAATAATATTCTCATAAGGGGCAAATCTTACAGGCAAGTTTAAATAAGATGCCATACAGAAGCCACAGCAATTTGCGCAACCTCGAGAAATCTCAATTATAAACATATCCTTGAAAAATGCATCATCGCTTAAAATTGGAGTGTAAACGCAGTTTTCAATTTTGCAACTATTTTTAACTACTTTCTTTTGATTTTGTGATGGAACATAGACACCGTCAAGTTCAGCCAATAGTTTCAAAACTTCGGCTTTAGGTTTATCTTTGTTCTCAACTAAAATAGTTACAACCTTTGTGTTTAATTGTTCTCCATCACCAATGACCATAAAATCAAAAAAATCTTTGTATGGAATTGGGTTTGCGGTAACAACAGGGCCTCCACAGAAAATTATTGGCATATTTTCATCTCTGTCAGAGGTTTTATAAGGGATTTTATATTTATCAAACATTGGAAATATTGACATAAAATCTAGGTCAAAAGAGCTTGAAAAAGCTATTGCATTTACATCTTTAAACTGAAACTCAGTTTTTGTTGAATCAGAATAAACTCGTTCTACATTAACTTCTTCCATTTCGTCCATAAGTCTGAAAATATGCAAATAACCTAGCGAAGATAGCGCAAACGAATAACACCCTGGGAAAGCCATCCAAATGTTATAATTTGCATTTTTTTTAGGATTTCTTTTGTATAAAAACTTTTCCATTACTTTTTCTTGTTAATTGTTTTTAAATAAATTTCATCGATTAAAACTGTCACAATAGCTGCAATTGCAGGTGCAAAGATTAAACCGATAAGTCCACCGAATTTTCCGCCGATTAACAAGGCTGCGATAATTACAAGTGGGTGTAATTCCATAAATTTGCCGAATACGATTGGTCTAATTACGTTGTTTGATAATTGTTGAACACCAAGGAATAATAGAATTGCAATGGCTACAATAATTAAACCTTTTTTGAAGGCTGTTAAAATAATTAAAGTTAATGCGATTGTTGGACCAACAACAGGGATAATATCAAGTACACCAGCTATAAGTCCTAAAGAGAAAGCATATTCAACTCTCAATACTGCAAGTATAAGTGCGATTAACAACCAAATAGCTGAACAAGAAATTATTGTTGCAATTACGTATCCGCCGACTTTTGCCGCAATTTTGTTAACGATATCTTCTGCTTTAGCTTTCATTTTTTCAGGGAAAAATTCAATAAATTTATTTTTCATATAAACTGTGTCTTTTAGCATATAAAATACTATGGTTACAACAGCGATGAATACGATAATTCCTTGAGCAAAGCCGACTGTAATATTTACAGATTGGCTAACAATGCTTTGGGCTAAATCATTGCTGTTTCCAACAAGATTTTGAAGGTCAATAATTTGGTTTAAATGTTGACCGTTAAATGAAAAATTGTTGATGAATGTATGAACATCGGCAATTTTTGTTGGAATTGTTTGAATAAAGTTTGTAATTTGTTCAATTGTAACCATAAAAATTGGCATAATGAAGGCAAGAGTTAAGATTACAGCGCCTGAAATTACAATGCCTGCTGAAAGACTTCTGTTTTTAAGTTTTTTATCCAGCAATTGAACAACAGGTAATAGTGAGCAAGAAAGCACAAAACAAGCGAAAAATAACATTACAATATCGCTTACTGCTGGTAGTATCTTCAACAAAATCAATAAAAGTATTATGAATACTAGGTTTTTTGTTGTTAAAATGTCTTTAAATATCATCATTTTTCCTTCTTGCTATAATTTCATCAATCTCTTTTTGTAAGTCTAGTGCCAAGTGTAAATCTTCTTTTGTGATAATTTTCATCTCCAAGAAAATTTGACCGATAGGCATTTGTTGAAAATTTTGAATATCAATCGCCATACCCAATTGGATTAAATTGATTTTTCCAGAGGCAATCAAAATTTCACCGAGTTTTAAATGCTCTGTAACATCTGTCCAATCGTTTATATTGTTCAAATTTTTCATAAACTAATTATAACAAAGATGTTGTATTTTACCACTACCCAAGTTTACAAATAGTTATAATCTAGGTATTTAATAGAAATGAAATGAAAAGGCGCGAACTTTTGAAAAAAGTTCGCGCCTTAAATTATTTATTGATTAAATTATATCAATTTTGTTTGTTCTGCTGATACATCTTCAGCTTTTTCTTCAGTTGTTTTTGGTGCAACCTTATCCACGATAGAATCTTCTTCTTCAGGTGTGATAATTTTGTTTACTGAAACAACTGTATCGTTGTCAACTAGGTTTTGTGCTCTAACACCTGTTGCAGGACGACCTTGTTGAGAGATGTCGCTTGCTTTGATACGAGTAACAATACCGTTTGCTGTAACTAACATAATTTCATCGTTTTCAGCTACGATTGTTAATGCAACAAGTCTAGATTCGTTAGTTTTGAACTTAGTTGCGATTAAACCGATACCACCTCTGTTTTGACCTCTGAATTCAGAAAGTTTTGTACGTTTTCCGAAACCGTCAGAAGTTACTACAAGTAAGTCAGCATCGTAGTTTTGAGGAACGATATCACAACCGATAAGTTCGTCACCTGTTCTCAATTTCATTGAGTTTACACCTCTTGCACTTCTGCCTAAAGGTCTCAAGTCTTCGATTGAGAATCTGATTGCCATACCGCATTTAGTACCGATAATGATTTCATCTTTTGGATTTGCCAATTTAACCCAATTTAATTCATCGTTTTCTTCTAAGCTAATTGCGATAATACCGTTTCTTCTGATATTAGAGAAGTTGTCTAGTTCAATTCTCTTGATGTAACCGCTCTTAGTTAACATAATTAAGTTAGCATCTTTAGAGAAGTTGCTTACAGGAACAACTGCTGTAATTCTTTCATCTTGACCGATTGGTAATACGTTGATGATAGGTAAGCCTTTAGCTTGACGTTGACCTTCTGGGAAGTCATAAACATTTAAGCTATAAACAGTACCTTTAGATGAGAAGAATAACACTTTATCGTGCATCATTGCAGTAAAGAAGTGTTGAATATCATCATCTTCCTTAGTCTTGATACCAGATTTACCACGAGTTGCGCGGTTTTGACGTTCAAATGTATCTAATGAAATACGTTTGATGTAA
Source organism: uncultured Candidatus Melainabacteria bacterium (assembly GCA_937891325.1). Lineage (GTDB taxonomy): Bacteria > Cyanobacteriota > Vampirovibrionia > Gastranaerophilales > Gastranaerophilaceae > UBA6984. The sequence continues at coordinate 5,512 of CALAFU010000310.1, forward strand.
CCTTGGTGAGTGATAAATACTGCCATTGGTGTATTTGGTGTCAAGTCTTCAATGCTCATTTCGCCTTGTTCAGCGATAATTTGAGTTCTTCTTTCGTCACCGTATTTTTCTTTATCTTCTAATAATTCAGTTTTGATAATGTTTAATACTTTTTGTCTGTCAGCTAAGATACCTTCGTATTCAGCAATTTTCTTGATTAATTCGTCATATTCAGCCTTGATTTTGTCTTGTTCTAAGCCTGTCAAACGTCTTAATTGCATTTCAAGAATTGCGTTTGCTTGGTCAACATCTAAACCGAATTTGCTCATCAAGCCTTGACGTGCATCATCAGTTGTTTTAGAAGATTTGATTAATTCAATAACTTCATCTAATGAGCCTAAAGCAATGATTAAACCTGCTAAGATGTGTGCTCTAATTTTAGCTTTTTTCAAGAAGTAAATAGTTCTTCTTGTTACAATTTCAACTCTGTGAGCTACGAATTCTGTTAATACTTGGTGTAAATTCAACAATCTAGGACGTTTGTCACAAAGTGCCATTATATTTACACCGAAAGTTGTTGATAATTGAGTATATTTGAACAAATTGTTTTTAACTACATCAGGTTTAGCATCACGTTTCAATTCGATAACGATTCTCATACCTTCACGGTCAGATTCATCACGAATATCAGAAATACCTGTAATTCTTTGGTCTTTAACAAGTTCTGCAATTTTTTCGATAAGTTGAGCCTTGTTAACCTGATAAGGAATTTCAGTAACGATAATTGCT
>CALAFU010000311.1 GCA_937891325.1 uncultured Candidatus Melainabacteria bacterium
CCTGTTTCGTATGCTTGTCTAATATCGTTTAAACCAACGATTGTAGCAGCAGTTGGGAAGTCAGGGCCTTTGATGTATTGCATTAATTCTTCAACTGTAATGTTTGGATTGTCAATTAACGCAATTAAACCGTCAATAACTTCGCAAGCGTTGTGTGGTGGAACGTTTGTTGCCATACCTACCGCGATACCAGAAGTACCGTTTAATAACAACATTGGTAATCTAACAGGTAAAACATTTGGTTCTTGTAATGAACCGTCGAAGTTTGGTCCAAAATCAACTGTTTCGCAATCGATATCAGCAAGCATAGATTGTGTAATTTTGTGCATTCTAGCTTCTGTATAACGCATCGCAGCTGCTGAGTCACCGTCAACAGAACCGAAGTTACCATGTCCATCTACTGTTAAGTATCTTGTTGAGAAGTCTTGCGCCATACGTACAAGAGCTTCATATACTGATGAGTCACCGTGAGGGTGATATTTACCTAAAACTTCACCAACGATTCTGGCACATTTTCTGAATGGTTTATCAGGTGTCATGCCAAGTTCGTTCATCGCAAATAAAATACGACGGTGAACAGGTTTCAAACCATCACGAACATCAGGTAATGCACGTCCAACGATTACACTCATTGCGTAATCAACGTATGAACGTTTCATTTCTTCTCTAATATTTACAGGAATAATATTTCCTTCTGAAAACATATTTTGTTGAGTCACAACTAATCTCCTTTTCCCATGCTCTTATTCTATCATAAAAATACATACATGTTATTTTTTTGTAATATAATTTAACTATGGAGAATAAAATGAACTTAGACGAAATTAATCAAATTATTGGTGAAAAAGATTTTTCACAAGCGAAAGTTTTATTAGAAGAATTTCTAAAAGATGATGAATTTAATATTGAAGCCTTAAAATTATTAGGCTTATGCAATTTAAATTTAGAATTATATGATCAAGGTCGTGTAAATTTTGAAACAGTTGTTAAATATGCACCTGATGATGCTTCAAGCTGGTTCTATTTGGCAAATTGTTACGATAATCTTGATGATTATCTTCATGCAATTCCAGCATATCTTGAAGTTATTAATTTAAGAGAAGAGTATTTAGATGCATACAAAAATTTGTGTGTAGTTTATATGCGCAACAAACAAGACGAAAAAGCCGTTGATTTAGCAAAAAAAGCAATTTTATTTGCTCCTGATGATTATAGATTATATTTCTTAGCTGGAACAGCTTTGATGTCACTTAAAAAGTTTGAAGAAGCTATTGCTTATTTAGAAAAAGCATCAGAATTAAAACCTGACTATGCTCAAATTTATAATAATTTAGGTACAGCTTATATTACAATGGCAAACTATCAAAAAGCCTTTGAAAATTACGAAAAAGCAACAGAATATGATCCTAATAATTCGATAACTTATTATAATTTAGGTTCTATTTTGCAACTTCAAGGTAAACACAAAGAGGCTTGTGAAAAGTTTAAAAAAGCGTATGAGGTTGAACCTTTAGATAATTATATTGTTTCATTGGCTTTGTCTGAATTTAAGTCAGGTCAATATGATGAGGCTATTAAACATTACAGAGAATTGTCTGCAAAATACCCTGAAAAAACAAACTTTAAATACAATTTAGTATGTTGTTATGAAGCGTTAGGCGATTTGAAATGTGCAAGTGAAATTTTAGCGCTTGTAATTGTTACAAATCCAAAGGCAACAATGATGATTCAAAAACTTGCTTCAATTTATATAAAAATGGGTAAAATAGAAGAAGCAAAAGGTTTGTATGAAACAATTATGAAGCAAGGCGCGGTTACACCGGATATTTATTATGAATATGCAATGCTTTGTATGAAGACAAACGATTTTGATAATGCAGAAAGAATTTTCAAAAAAGTTTTAGCTCTAAATCCAAATTCAGCAAGAACTCACAAGGATTTAGGTGTAATTTATTTGAATAAAAGAATGTTTGAATACGCAAAAGACGAATTTGATAAAGCGTACGAATTAGACCCAGAAAATAAAGATATCGTTTTTGAGTATGCAAATTATTTACACGCAACAGGTGATTTTGTAAAAGCTGATGAGATGTATAAATACGCACTTTCTCAATCTCCTGATGATGCAAATTTCTTAACTTTTGCAGCAAAAAATAAAATGAGCTTGAACGATAATGATGCGGCTTATTCAATGCTATTAAAGGCGTTGGCAAAAGCTCCAACAAGTGACTTTATTTTATTTATGGTTGGTAAAGCTGCATACTTGATGAAGGATTATGATAACGCAAAATTATATCTTGTAAAAGCATATGAAATTGCACCAAATGACGAAATTGAGAACATTTTAGCACTTTGCTATTTCAATTTAGGTAATTTTGTTCAAGCAAACCAATTATTCTTGAAAATTTTGGAAGCAAATCCTCGTAACACCCTGTTGTTATTGAATAGTGCAAAATGTTATGAACAAATCGGGGACAAGGATAAAGCACTAGAACAGTTGGAAAAAGCTGTTGAAATTTTCCCTGATTTTGAAGAAGCGCATGAAATGATTAGAAATTTATCATAAGATTGTTTGAAAATATTTAAAAAAGTTGCTCTTCATGGGGCAACTTTTTTGTTGCAAAATTTAATTTAAAAAGCATGCTCAAACTTAGTATTGACGTGAAAATTTTATGTAAAAGTTTTGTAACATTTGGGGCAAATTAGGGCAAAAATTTTTTTTATCTACTTTAAAATAAATAACATATAGTGTGTAAGGAAAGATAATGAAAGTTAATTTTAATTTGATGA
>CALAFU010000312.1 GCA_937891325.1 uncultured Candidatus Melainabacteria bacterium
AAAATTAGGCAAATTGAAAGTTAATTTTTGTGATTTACATTTTAAAGATTGTATAAATGTTCTTAAATATAACTTGCGATCAGGAGCTTGTAAAATGACACATGGTTTAATTACTTTAAGAGCAGATACTTTATTAACTGTTGACACAGATCAACAAATTAGTGGTAATAAAGAATTTACTGGAAGTTTGCAAGCTGTTACAAAAGATGCTTCTGATAGTTCAAAAAATGTTGCTACAACTGAATATGTTACTACTGCAATTTCAAATATTGACGCTTTACCTGATCAAACGAATAAATCTGGTAATGTTTTGACAACAAACGGTACAGTTGCATCATGGGTTGATTTAAATCTTGATTCAAAACAAAATGCGTTAACAGAAACGCAAGTTGCCGCTGTTGATTCTGGTATTACAACAGATAGAGTATCAAAGTATGATAATTACGAATCAGAAAAAGCGAATAAAGCAGATACTTTAGCAGGTTATGGGATTACTGATGCATTTACAAAAGACGAAATAGCAAGTAAAATTTCATCAGTATATAAATACAAAGGGTCAGTTGAAACAGTCGACGATTTGCCAACAGAAAACTTAACAGAAGGTGATGTTTACAATGTTAAGTCAACTGGTGATAATTATGCATGGGTTGCACCTGTTGGCGATGTTGCAGGTTTTTGGGATAAACTTGCTGGTGATATCGATTTATCAGCATATGCAACATTGAAAGACCCAGAATTCACTGGAACACCTAAAGCTACAACAGCTGATGTTGGTGATAATACAACAAGAATTGCAACCACAGCATTTGTTAAAACAGCTATTGATAATGTCGATGCTATTCCTGACCAAACTGGAAATAACGGGAAGTTATTAACGACAGATGGGACAACAGCCACATGGACTGATGCTGTTAAAATTACACTAAGAAATTGGGAATAGAACGATGTCTTTAGAAATTAAACAAATCGAACATTACTTAAGATCCTTTATGGAAGAAATTGAAAAAGATGAAGGAATTGATACTGTTGTACTCCCAACAGATAACGAAGACCATGGATTTTATGGTGAACTAAAAGCTAAAGGTATTGATGAAGATTTGTTATCAACATATTGGAACATTGCTTCAGAACATTTACAAAACAACTGTGATATGTCCGCTGAACTGACTCGTGACTTTTTAGATAGCAAAGCAGGTCGTTATCTAGTTGATGATTTAGATAATAATGGCTTACTTGACAATAATTTTGAACGTGCAATTAAACAGTTTTTAACAAAACCAGAGGTTCAAAAGCGTCTAAACGTTGTCAACAATTGATTTAGCAAATTTATCAAAAATTTTATAATTAGTTTTAAATTTAACAAACTTTAGGTAATCGTCTAAATTATTTGCTTTAACCCAATTTTGAATCGTTTTATATGAGATTCTAAATCGTTTTGCGATTTTGATTTTTGACAAACCTTTTAATCTTAATTTTAAGTATTTGTACTTTTTGCCATCAGTAACATGATGTTTGCAGACATATCCTTTAGGCCTACCTAATATTTTACCTTTAGCTTTTGCATTAGCTAACCCTTCTTTTGTACGTGCACTAATCATTCTTCGTTCAATGTCAGCACATAAAGAAAATGCAAATGCAATAACTTGAGATGTTAAGTCGTCACCTAAAGTGTAATTTTCTTTTACTGAATAAACTTTAGCGCCTGTTTTCAAAATACTATTTAATAAACATAATAATTCAGTCATTGTTCTAGACAATCTTGACAACTCTGAACAAATAACAATGTCACCATCTTTTAATTTTTTCAACAGTTTACCTAAATTTCTGTTTTCGGCTTTAACGGTTCCTGAAATACCTTCATCAATTATATATTCATCAATGGTTAAAGATTTTTGTTTAGCAAAAGATTCTACCCCAATCTTTTGAGACTCAACTGTTTGCATGCCAGTAGAAACACGTAAATAACTATATACTTTTAAAGAATGTTCTTTTACAGGTAATTGCGCGGTCAATCTTCTCTTTTCAGCATTGCGTTTATATTTACGGTTTATAGCAGCTGATGGGTACACATGACGTTTAGACATTTCTTTTCCTTTTACTTGTTAAAATGTTGAACAACATTATCAACAAAATAATTTACTTTTCAAGATTATAAAAATTTTTATTTTGCGTTATTCTGAAAAATTTGACTAACTTTCAATTTACCTAATTTATCAAAACAAAGAGAGGTTGTTGAAACATATCGTAATGGAACTGAATGGTATTGCGTTTATTCAGACGGATGGGTTGAACAAGGTGGTATTTTTCAAGGAGATTCAACTTATAAATTAACTGCTTATAATTTTCATAAACCGTTTAAAGATACAAATTACTTTTTTATTGCGACAATAAACAATTTAGGTCACTCGTGGTTTACCGGCACAAGCGGGGCAGATATGCGTTCTGTAACCGATATAGCCAGTTCATATGGTGCTGGTTTAAAAACATCTACATCAATATCAATTCAAGGGTTTTCAAAACATGCGTGGTATGCATGTGGTCAAGGTTTGCAACAGCAATCAGCAAAGATATATTGTATAAAATATTAATATTTTATACAATATAAAATAATTATTGCATTTTGTTGTACTTTTGCATTGTCTTGATAAGTTGAAGAAGAACGAGTAGCGTTTAGAATAAGCGTAGATGAACGTCCTCCTGTAGCTGTATCTAAATTAGCTGTATATCTTTCACTAGCAACAGTTGTAATACCACCATTGTAAAACACACCAGAACTACCACCCCAATCCCAGGGTGTTCTATTTCCGATCGCCTTGCCTGTAATATTTGGCAAACTTTCGTTAACATAAGAGCCAACACCGCCACGATCACCAAAACCTTGCGCAATACGATCTGTAAAATTAGGTAAATTGAAAGTTCAATAAAACAACTTGACAAACAAAGTTAAAATAATTATATTGACTCTTATCAAACAGTCTAACTGAAAGGTTTCTCAATGAACAAACAAAAGCCAAAAGGGTTCATAAAAAACTTTATTCAAGAATATGTTCCAGGCACAGATAAAATTAATTATGGAAATGTTCTAATTTTCCATAAATGCAAAGTAAAGATTTTAAACACATGGTTTTATAATGTTGATTTATGTTTATCTTCAAACGAACTTGTTGAGTATGTCATTGTCAACTACAAAGATGAAATAAACAAAAAAGAAATCAACATTGAAATTAAATGCATTAATGGCACATACACAAAAACAACAGAAATGAGAGAATCAATTCCTTCTGGAAATATTCATCATGTTTTTATTGACACAACGAAAGATTTATCTGCAGTTGCCAATGAAACTGTTAAACTTTTAAAAGACTATAAATGTGACCATAACGATCCAACGTTTGGCAAACCATATCACTTAATTGGAGACACGAGTCTCAATAAACTTTCTGGCAAATTCTTAATCATGAAACGAAACGGTCATGCACCTAAAGTATACCATGATACACGTGAATCAGCATTTGCTGAATACAGACGTTTGAAGGAAAAGTATCCAAAAGATACTTTTATAATTTCACAAATCATCTAAAGTTACAACAAGCCACTTAAAATTTGAGTGGCTTGTTTTTTGCCTATTGACAAACTTTTTAATTAATGCTATTGTTTTCACATCTTGATTAATTTAGGAGAAAGAAGATGTATGATTCTCAACTTTTCAGATTGAACATTAAGGGCATTCGAACAGTTTTTGATGAAGTTACAAAACATTTGACATTGACTATTGTACCTTTTGTTGATTATAAATCTGAAAAGAAACTTCCATATGAAATTAGCAAGCTTGTAGAAAAACAAGCTGAAACTACAATTACGTTAGATTTTTCTAAAACTTTTGATTCAGATTCACATAAAAACGTTTACAGTTTGTTACACGATCTATCACGTATTCAATGGTTCAAAACAAAAAACGTTATCATTGAACACTCATGGGATGATGATGTGGGTTATGAAACTATTGCCATTCTTTCCAATTCTGAAGATTCGATTGAATTGCAAGATAAACTGGTTTGTGGTTACGATACCAATAAAGGCATTGCATCATATTTTTGTACAGTTGATACAAACTACTTTTTAGATGTTCAAGATTGCCCATATGTCAGAAATACTTTTGTTAATCTGAATGAAAAGAATGTTAAAACAATTCGTAATGAAAGTGAAAATGTTAAACCATCTGAAGATACGGTTGACACAATCATTGACGAAGCAACGGATCTGATTGACGAAGTAATTGAAGAAGTTCCTGTTGTAACAAAAGAATTACCGTTCAAATACTATACATCAAAACGAGAAGCTCTAAAAGAAATTCCTTTAGAATCACGTAAAGTTGGAATGGTTATTTGGGTAAAGTTATCTAAAAGTAAGCCGAAAGCTTACTCTTGGGTTGGCGGCACTTCTGATAAAGAATTGTTGCCAGTTGTTTAAACTAATTGAAAGGTCATTTAAATGTCTGAAGAAGAAACAAAAAGCGTAAATGGTGTTGATGGTGCTCGTCTGTTGAGCTACATTGAACGTTATGAATCGATTGAAGAAGAACGTAAAGGTCTAGGTCAGGATCTTAAGGAACTTCTAGAAGAAGCTGATAGTAATGGCTTTGACAAGAAAGCGATTAAAGAAATTGTCAAACGCCGCAAGAAAGATAAAAATACACAGCAGGAAGAAGACTTTATCCTCGATACATATTTGAACGCATTGAATATGTAAAAATAATCGAAAAAGGGGATTCTTAACGAACCCCCTTTTCTTTTTTTATATTTAACTGTTGACAACTATCGTATTTTTATGTAATATATAAATATAAGAAATGAAAGGTTGATGACAATGTTTATTCATAATGAACAAGATTTTGAAACTTTGAAAGCAAACATTAAAGACGGTTTGTATGATGGAAGCTTGTTTATTTGTACTGAATTGGTTGTCGATATTTCTAATATACATGTAAGACACAATGTTGTTATTGAATGTCCTATAAAAAACGTTAACTTTATTCCAATCAGGGTTGATGGTAAATTAGAAATTAAAAAAGAAATTTCTTTTGCCGAATTAAAACATATAATTTATTGTGGCGGTATTGAAGTTAATTCGTTGCTGACTACTAAAGGATTAAGTTGTATTCATTTGACAAACGAAATCAGTGATGATGAAGGTCCGTTCATTGTTCGTTTTAAATTAAGTGACAAATATAATGATGATACACTTGAATATTTACCTATGTCTGTAATCAATGCTGAACGAGTTTATGATAAAATCTTTTATGGAACTACTAAATCTTTTGAACGTATGAAACAATTTCTTCCTAAAGATCTTTTAGATGAAGCGTTCGAAATTTGCAGAAATCAATCTACAATTCTTTATTTAAACGATATGAATAACGGGTTTTGTGAAAACTACGCATATATCAACTCGGCAAGTGACCCCGTTGAAACTTTCATGGAAACGCTCTAATGACAACATATATAACAAATAGCGAAGATTTAAAAGAATACGTTCAGTCTGAACAGTATTTGGAACTGAAAGACACTATTTACTATTCAGGAAGATTGTCGTTTGATATGAAATCTTTACACATTCTTGGAAACTTTACATGGTCAAATCTGTTTAATATGGCGTCTAACGCTGAAGGTTTACCTAACACTATTGATGGCGTGTTGACGATTGAAGCAGTCGAGCTACTATCGTGTGAAGGATTTCCTGAATACATTGGTAGTTTAAACATGGATACTACATGCAAGGTTGTAAAATGGAAAGGACTTGAAAATACTACAATAGCATGCTTAAAAAATGAATTTGTTAACATGAATTTACCTGAAGAATGTGATTTAATTTATCACCCGCATGTATTTAAGAAAGACTTTAGATTGCTTGCTTGGTGGCCTAAAAATAAAACAAGATATGCCACAATGGATATATTTCTTTATGAGAGTTGTCAATTAAACAAATTTGTTAAAGAACTATTGACTGAAAATTTATCTAAAAATCTTCTTGAAACTATTTAAATTTTGTGCTAATTTATCTTAACAAATAATGATCAGAACTTAAGGCGGATAATTGTGAAATACCTTCATCCATATTACAAAAAGGAGTATGATGTAGTTATTGGTGAGACGTTGTTTTTTAATTATATCACATTCAAAATCTCTGAAGCTCAATATGAAACTTTTGTATTTGATGATGATACAGGAAAAATGTTTCCGATCACTAAAATAATTGATAATGTTATTTTAGCTGACAATCAACAAGCAGCATTAACAACAAACAAAAGGATGACAGAAGATTTATGGGCCACATTAAAAACAATCGGAGATAAAGAATTGACACAACAATTTGCTGAATACTTAAGCACTGATAATACAAAAGAAAAGTCAGCTTTAGATTGGTTACATTTAATCAGGAAGAAGAATGAATCTAAATGAAATTATCTACCAAATCTTGCAAATAAAACATTTCGAAGTTTGTTTTATTGTTATTCTGGCTTTAATTATTATCATTTACAAACAACATAAGAAGTCAAAGCAAAAAAGTTTATTTAAACGTATAAAACTAATGTAAAGAGGAAGACATGAAAGTTAAACTAATCCAATGTACAGGTTTTGAACCAGCCATGCTTGGTTCGATGTTGAGTTATGGGAAAACATCTTTAGATGACCTTGAACTATTTGCTGATACAAAAACTGTACGTCCTGAAATTCTTGAACGTTTTGCGCCATTATCTAAAACTTTAGTTTCTTCAGGTGCAGGACATGATAAATTTCTTGAACAAATTCAGTATTGGATTGCTGTTCGTGCGCCTTTACGTTTTCACAAACAACTTGATACATATCGTCATACATCGAAGAGTTCAGAATCAACAATGCATCTTGCGTGGAAAGGTGGCGTTGACGAATCAGATTTTGAAACTTTTGAATACATCTACCCTGAAACATTGAAACGTTTAAATGATGATATCAAACGTTATTGCGAAGAAAAAGACACATTAAAGAAAAAAGAATTATTCGACATTATTACAATGAATTTACCTGATGGTTATTTACAAACACGTATGTTGAATACAAATGCAAAAAGCTTGCGCAATATGTATTTTCAACGTCGTGATCATAAATTAGGTGAATGGCATGACTTTTGTGATGCTATTAAAACATTTCCATATGCTGATTTAATTACTTTAGAAAAATAAATAACTTTTATATAATATGTTGAAGCAATATACAATATATTTAATCAGGTGGCAGCTGTCGACACCAATTCTGGCAGCTGTCATTTATTGGCTAAAAAATTGCAGTGCCTTAACAAGTACAATCATTGCCAATTTAATTGGTGGTTTGATTTTCTTTTGGATTGATCGTATGATTTTTAAGAAAGCTAAATGAAATGATGGAAGAAGCCGTTAATGATTTAAAGAAAATGAAATCAGAAAAGACTAAACTTCTTAATCAGTTAAAAGCTGATAAAGAAATGTATGAATCTATCTTAAAAGATCTAAACAAAAAGATTGATGATACTACAAAAGAAGTTGAGCGTTTAAATAATGTCTATAATGGCTTAACAAAATACGAATACTTAACTGATCATGCTTTAGTCAGATATCTTGAACGTTCAGGTGCTATTGATATTCAAACTATCCGAAAGAATCTGTTAAATGAAAGTTTAGCTATTGGCTTGATTAACAATGCGAATAAAGTCACTATTGGCGGTTTTGACTTTATTGTTAAAAATGGTAAAGTAGTAACATCAATAGATAAGTAAATAAATATGACAAAAATTTCAGACCTTAACTTTAAAACAAAAATCTTAACTGAAGAAGAAAGTGATAATTTTAACGGTGTATCTTCAGTTTGTACAGCTGTCATCAAAAACAATTTACCATTTGAAATTGTTATAGTACGTATGTTTGAACAAGATTGTGCAGACAAACCTTATATCATAATGTTCATAGAAAAATTAAATAGAGACGTTGTAAAGATAGATACAATTATTCCTAATGATATTATTGATGAAGTTTGTCCTGATAATCAATCTGAAATCTCTATTGAATGTTTAAGTGAAGAGTCAGCAAATCAAATTATTGAAGTTGCTGAAGCTTTTGGAAAAAATGTCACGGAATATCTAAACTCAATTAAAAAGTATAGTAACAAAATCATTTCAATACCTACAACTTTACAATAACTAATTGTTGACAAACAATAATTTTCATTGTAAAATTCTACTATAATAATTAAATGTTCTATAAACACTTTTAAATAAAAGCAGGTGAATTCTAAATGTTAGACTATTTTGATATTAGTGATACTTCAGACATTCCAGAATATACAAACAATAGTTTTAAAGGTGGACGTAATCTACGGTATGCACTTTTGTATTTGATGGAACTTGCCAAAAAACCAATTACAGCTAAACATCTTCGTGTTGCATTTTACAGAAAATATCATGATTGCAAAAACTTTCAAGATTTAAGCGTCACTCAAGTTTCATTATTGCTACGAAATTTGATTACTCAAAAAGATGTTTTAACCGTTGAACGTGGCGTTTATATTGTTAATAAAGATAAAGTAAAACGCACCATTACACGTCGCACGAACACATCAATTGAGAATAAACCTTTAGTTAATTTGATTATATCTATTTTAACAAACAAATCACCTATTGATAAAAATGATTTGTGCAAAATCATCAATGAACACTCACCAAATTTACAATTATCTGAAAGTGGTTTGGTTAATATCTTAAGTCACCTGAAGAAAAGAAAACAAATCACATGTACAAAAGGTCTTTATAGCATAAATAGTGAATATGAAAAACCTGTTGTGCGACGTAAAAGAAAATCTAAAGAAGAAACTGAAACAAAAACTAATTCAGGAAACCTATAATGCTGAACGATTCAAGCGAAAATCTATTTGATTCAAAAAACACTGAAGACATTAAAGGTTTTTCTTTTGATAGTAAAGACAGACCTGTCTATCGTATTAATATGGGAAGATTATTAACCATTATTAAAGAAACTGATTCATATATTAATGCTGAAGAATTACGAGCAGCATACTATAGAAAATTCAACAACGAATCAGATTTTATGAATCTAAGTCTTGCACAAGTAAAGTATTTGGTTAATATCCTTAATCATCAACATGATTTTAAACGCCGTGGTAATAAATTCAAATACAACACAAATGAACGCACTAAAATTGACTACTACGATGTAGCAATGATGTTTAAAAATGCTTCACTATCAACAGATGAAGCATATGCTAAATATAAAGAAATTTCCAAATCCGGCAATTTGCCTAAAGGTGCTTTTATTAATACATTAAGATACCTTCATAATAAAAATTGTTTGGAACGTACAGAAGTCGAGCATCATTACATATATACATTAAAAGACATCAATGCATTAAGCAGTCGTCTTGAGCAAACTGTAACACATAACGTATTAAATACAGCCATTCAAGATAAGCATTATAATTTTGATGAAGTTTGTTCAAATTTAGGAACAACGCGTGGTAAACTTTTAGGCTCTTTACGCCGTACAGGTATGAAATGGGAGTCACGTCGCAAGAAAAAAGTACGCGATGCTAGATCAGGAAAAGTTTGGGAATCACTGTCAAGTTGTGCCAAAGAACTTAAAGTTTCACGTCAACATATCAATCAAAGTATGAAACGTAATTCACCTGTTAGAGGTGTTTACCTTGAATTCTTTGAAGAATGATTCTAAATAAACGTTGGAAAAAATCTTAATGTAGGTACATACCAATAATCTTTAGGTAGGATTAATGTCACAACATCATATGCATTTGAAACTTTCTTAACATTAATTCTATTATATTTCCAATATGAATCAATTGACGGGGTATATAAGGTTTGTTTGAGTATCTTCAAATCTTTATACCCCTTCTTTTTACCGTATGATGTCTTTAATAATTTAAAACTTTTCATGTGTTTCAACATACCGTATGTAACATCTGTATCAACACCACAATCTTGCATAAACACTATAATATCAGACGGCTCGAATAAAACATTATCTACAGTAAAACTTTGGCTTCCTGTAATATAAAAATAATCACCCTTTTTTAATGGTCTATATGTATTCAAATACTTGAAACCAACAGCAGCTAAAGTATTAATTGTAACCTTGCTATGATATGTTGTTTTAAAAGGTGTATTTGTATTAGATGGAATTTGGTCAACTAAAAAGAAACCTGATGTAGTGCTTTTGTATGTTAACGAATCATAAACAGACATTTGTGCATATGTTTTATTAAAATTCGGTTCAACAAAAGTAATCTTTCCATCTGTGTTTTCAAAAGGATAAACTTTAGGTAAAACAGAATTAGGTAAAGGCACATCACGCAACTGTGTATCATATGTAAATTCCTTTACATTCATTGGTTCAATAAAATTATCTTCATATGAAACACTATACATTTTTATTTACCTATTAAAAAACATCAATAAATTAAGAACTTTTTGGAATTTAGTGATTGACTATCTTGAATAAATTTGCTAACATATTCTTAAACTTAACTAATAGGAAAACTAATGTCAGTATTCGTAGTTTATAAAAGAAATTCTGGCAACAAGTCAGATACAATGGTGTCGTATTCATCTTCAAGAGAAACGGCAGAACAATTAATTCCACCAAACAGTAAAGATTTTTATATTCAGGAATTGCCTAAATTGGAACTAAATAAACCTAAATACAGTGGAGGTTTATGGACACGAACAGATGCGGCAATTGAAAAAGAGCATGAAGAATATATTAAAAAATCAGTTGTTACAGATCCAATGTCTCATCGCACTGAATACCCTACGGAATTACCGGAAGCTGTTGCGTACTACATTAAAGGATTTAAAGATCCTCAACGACAGGAAACTAGAAGTGTTGAGCTTTTTAATTGTTTAGATGATTTGTCTTGCAAAAAGATTTCACTCAATATTACTAAAAATAAACCTCAAGGTGCACCGCGTACAACACGTGAACCAAACCGTCATGGTGTCTTTAAAAAGAATTATACTAACAACAAAATTATTATTCCTAAAACCGGTTATAACATACCAGCAACAAAACCTAAACAACCTGTTTTTTATAAACAACAACCAAACAAACCCTCTATAAACATTGTTGACGGCAAAAGAGTTTTTAGATGGAGTTTCAGTTTCAGCTATCCAAATATGAAACCTGTTGTTTACAAGATTTTTATTGAAAATCAACACGAATCTACAGAAATTAATTTTGTTGCAGGACCAATCTACCATGATCGTGACTTTAAGCTAATTGCATATACAACAACACAAGAAAAAGCTGAAAAGATGATTATGAAAGAATTGAAAAAATTAATTGCCATTGGGAAAATCAGATCATGCTAATTTCTAAATTATCACAAAATCAAATTGATAATCTTAAAAAAGTATACATTACAGTACCTGTACTTAACGAAGAAAAAACTAAAATTATTAACTTTACTGTAAAAGAAGTACGTCGAGGTAAATTTGTCAGACCCCTTTCAATAATTCGAGCAAATCCTCATATCTACCAATATGAACATTGGTTTGAAAATAAAGAAGAAAATCGTGCATATATCTATAGACGACAACAACATCTTTATAGATTCAATGATGATATTTTAGTTTATTTAGCTTTAAAGTATAATTTAAGACTTGAAGTAGCAGGGCTTAATCTACAAACTTTAAGAAAATTAGAAAACATTTAAATTTTATATTGACATCCTTTTGCTTTCATTATATAGTATATTTATACGATGAAAAGAAAAGCTAATCGAAAGGAAAATATCATGAATAAAACTATTGCTACAGTAATCATGTGTATGACAATGTCTGCATGTTCTACGATGAGTGATAAAGTAATTCAGCGTTCTGACAACTTGTCGTCAAGACCGTCATGGGCTTCTGAAACAGTTGCATACTATGAAGAAGGCAACAAAACATATTTTGTAGGGAATATGATTGTTGACGGTGGCACTAGTCCGTCGTGGCTGTGCATTGCTGCTTCTAATGTCACAAAAAAAGACGTTGCTGATCAAATCAAACAAAAGCTTGATTACATTGTTCAAGCTGCCAATGAAGACATGACTGTTGGTTTAGGCCAGTTAAAATATGTAGGCACTGAAGCTTCTAATCTGACAGTATCTAGCTTGAAACGTGAGGGATGCTATTGGGAAAAAGTGTTGACACAGGTTGACGAATCTTCTAAAGGTATCGTTTATCATGCTTTTGCTAAAATGTCTATTCCTACAGCTGATTTGAAAAAAGCTATTAAAGATGCTGCTAGCAAAAAAGGTTTGAGTAAAGATTTTCAGAAACAGGTTGATGAACGTTGGAATACTGTAACTTCCTTCGAAAAAGAATCAGTTACTGAATAAAATGATGGAAAGGTCACGTTTGTCCTTCCAATTAATTCAAATAAAATGGAGAATTGAAATGTTTAAATTAGTAGGTATGCCTAATTGCCCTAAATGCAAACAGGTTAAGAAGCTGCTTGACGGTATGAATTATCAGATTGAAGAAATTAACGGCATGGAACATACAGATATTCTAGATAAATACAAAATTCAAGCTGCACCTGTAATTATTAACACTGATACTGAAGTTGCTACGTATGTTGGCGATTGGGGTTCTAAAAAACTAAAAGATCTATTAGGTATTCAGTAATGGCTCTATACACGTTTCAGTATCAAGGAATTAATGTTGCTACCGATAAACTAATTGAATCACCTGAAGATTCGTCTTTTTCTTTTACGTTACCTAAAGAATCAAATGAATCTAAACAGTTAATTGAATTACAAACAAAATTATTTAATTCATTTTCTACAAAAATTATTGTGAATGATTTTGAAGAGTTTTGCCAGAACATTTTAATTTCTAAAGATTCTGAACAATACGCGTGGTGCATTAATTGTTACATTTGCAAAAGAATTGATGATTCTGATAATTGGTTGTTTCGTTTCAACTTTTTGCACTATTTCTCAAAGAGTTGTTGCAAATATCAATAACTATAAAGGCCGGAATTTCAACCGGCCTTTATTTTAAATTCTTTCTTTCCAATTCTTCAATTCATAATGTGGTTTATCAACTATTGTTTTCCAATCACCACCCCATGTTAATTCAATATTGTTTTCTTTTGCAATACCAACAATCAAGTCATGAAGTTTGTCCCACTCTTCTGAATTGCTATCCCACTCACCATTTTTCATTGGAATAGGGTAAGGAACTACATCTATAGCAAAACTCGGTTTATAATTATGCGCTGATTGCCCCGCATGTGCTTTTGATGTTTTCTTCTTGCACATTGCTTCCTGTTCTTCATTTGAACGATACCCACACAATATTGTAATATCACGATAATTCAATACTTCATTGATAATCGTCTGTAACTCTTTACAACATTGTTTCAATCGATCAGCACCTGCAGGTGATAACATACAAGGTTCTGACAATCTCTCATAACACCCTATCTTCTTCATTTCAACTTCACTTTCTTTAAAATCAAACATATCTAAATATTGATCCAAAAACTTGAAAAACCAATCAAAAAGAAACTTCATGGAAACACCAAACAATTGTTTATCTTAAGATTAAGAACAGTTACTTGAAAAAGATCTTTAAGAATAAACGTTCTCTTAAATAAAATGCACTAAACAAACATCAAGAGAATTGTAATGGCTGATAACGATTTAACTAAAAACTTTACAATTAATGTTCGTAATGTTCCTAATGCTAAAGTCTTAATTGAACGTGAGGAACGGTCATTTATTGAAGTTGAACAAGGCACTATTTGTCATTGGAAAGTTTCAGCCCCAGGATATAAAGATCAGATCGGTGAAGTTAAAGTCGTTTCAGATATCAATTTAACTTTAACTCTTCAAAAAGTTCCACCAAAACCAACACCTAGCAACTCATATATGAAAGTCCGCCCTAAAAAAGGCAACTATGTTGTTGATTATAAAGAACTTTTTAAAGATACTATTCCACCTACAGAAGAACATGATGATGAATATTTGTGGTGTTCTCATGGTTATTTATGGTGGAAGAAATTAACAATTCCTACACCTGAAACATTGTTCGTTGAGGATTTAGGCACATCAGTAACAACAACATTAACACAAAATGCTATCACAAAATTCTTAAGTGAAAAAGCTAATGTTACTGACATCTATGATAAAGCATTTATTGACGCTGCTCTATCTAAAAAATTAGATGCTGCTGATTCTTTAAAAGGAGTGGTATTAGATAAAACTGTTTGTGTCCTTAAAGGCACAGAAAAATTTACACCTGGCGAAAAAATATTATTCAACGGGTATATGTTTGAATATGGCTCAACTGCTTTTGGAACAATTTTTGAAGCATTAGAAAATACAACAGCTGAAACAATCTTTATTGGTACTGGCACGTTTGATGAAGATTTAACTGTTAATAAAAATAATGTCCGTTTAGTTGGCTTTGGTGATGCTATTATTCATGGTCACATTGAAGTAAACGCTACTAATGGTTTCTCAATGAAAGGTGTTAATGTACTTTATGTACCTTCAAAAGAAAACACCGCTGCTATTGAATTAAACAAGCCTTTGACAAATTTTGAACTATCAAAAGTTGATATCATTGTTAAAGGTGCTGCAAATATTATCAATTCCAAAAAGCAATTAATTGATGCGAACATTATTGACTGTCATTTTATTTCAGGAATGAATAGTGACAATAAAATGCTCGACGGTATCATTATTAATAATGCTAAAAATCTACGTTTTTCACGTAATAGCATGTTTGGTAATATTGTATTAAAAACTGCAATCAATAATATTGAAATTTCTACAAACAATTTCACAGCTTCAGAAGGTACATTAATTTCTTTTGAAGACGGAGTGCTGTCAGATAAAATTAATGTGTTTGGGAACCTTGCTTTTGGCGCGTCTATTGAGAACATTGTTAAAACAAAAAACATTGATTATTCAAACGTTGAATACTTTAACTTAATTGGCAATCATGTATGTTATACTCATGCGTTTTTATGGTTGCAAGAAGGTTGCACAGGAATTGACAATGACAAAGTTCAACTGTCATTTAATACTGCAAACAATGGTAAAGATTCAGATTTTATTCTTGATGACGAACCTGTCAATGGTGAAGCCCGTGTTTTAATTGATGATGGAAATATTATTACAGACGATCAAGCAATCACTGTTGAGCAACTAAACAATGCAATAAAAGTTGAACGGGAACGAGCTATTTCCGTTGAAAATACTTTAAATGACATTGTTAAAGATCATATCGAAAATAAAAACAACCCACACAATGTCACAAAAGAACAAATTGGTTTAGGCAATGTTGATAATACATCAGATCTAGATAAACCTATTTCGACTGCGACGCAAGAAGCATTAGATAAAAAATTAGATTCAGCAAACCTTCCAACACGTTTGCCAAACCCAACAAAATTAGAAATTTTAATGAACGGCATGTTCGTCACTGAATACTTCGGCGGCGAAGATGCGGAACAAGTTACGGCTGACTTGCATTTTGATAGAACAACGTCAGCACAGTTGTCATGGGTTGATGTACGTGGAATAGTGTCTGCTGATCAAATGGTCAACATTACATCCGCAAACAAATTTGAAAAAGGTGAAGTTGTTAATTATGATTTGACATGGAACCCTGTTGATGTCAACCTAATGGAAATTAAACGTCAATGGGTTAATGATATTGAAGTCGCCGATTCAGCTCGTTCATACATTTTTGAAAATGTTCAAAACAATATCAATGCAACAGTATCAATTCTTTATGGAAATAAAGAAGGTTCAACAGAAAATTATACAGCTAAAGTTAATTCAACCATTTCAATTGAATTCTTAAATAAAATTTATTGGGGCGTTAGCGAAGACGAAACTTTAGACAACGAAGCTATTCTTCAACTGAATGGTGAACTATCTGACACAATACAAAAGACATTATCTTTTAATTGTGAAGGTGGCAAGTATATGTATTTTGCTGTACCTAAAGATTTAATTTCTAATGATGTCTTAATTTTATGCGGCGGTTTGATTTATTCGGATTGGGAACAGTCTGTAATCAATCTAAAAAATGAACATAACTATATAACTGATTACGTAGTATTTCGGTCTAATAATATGCAATCAGCTAAATACATTGAAATTTGCTTGAAGTAAAGGAAACATTATGACAGAACAACTTAAAGGTCTTAATATTCCATCTTCAATAGTTCCGTTTACTGATCAAGACGTTTATGCTACTCATGACAGCAAGTTTGGAAAAGGTGGTTGGAAAAGCGTTGAAACCATTGGCGAACTAAATGCTATTTCAATGCAACGCAGAACAATTGGAATGGCTGTATATGTTGCATCAGAAAAACAAACATATGTTTTAAATGGTCGTTTAGATAATTTAGGATGGGTAAAATACTCTGATCAAATTGATAAACATTTTTCATATGATGAGCATAAATACTCACCATCTGATCATTGGGTAATTCACCACGGCCTAAATAAAAAACCATCCGTTCAAATTTTTGATGCAAACGGTGTTGAAACAGAGGGGGGGATTACAGTCATTGACAATAATAATATTGTTATTGATTTTAACATACCTTTCTGCGGCACTGCTGAATTAAACTAATTGTATATGATTTACTTTAAAGGAAATTAGACATGGTTGATTTTACAAAGTCAATTAGAATTAATCTAAACATGAATCAAAATGAATTACAAGAAGTAGTAATTCAAAGTCTAACCGCAGCACCTACAGCCAAAAAAGTTGGTTATATCTATTTTGATTCTGAAAAACATAAGTTTGGTGTTTGCGTAGATGCTACTGCTGGCGCCCAAAAATGGGAATATATGTCAGACGCTTCTGACGTTGCTGCAAAACTTGCTGAACTTGAAGCAAAACTCAAAACAGATTTGACTGTTTCAAAAATTGCTGATGCAACTGGTATCCAGCAAGGTTCTGGCGAAGCTGCTACAAAAATTTATTTTGATGGTTTGGTTGTATCTGTTGAAGCCGCTGAAGATAATGGCATAGCCGAAGGTGGTGAAGACAGAAAAGTTGGTCACTTCTTAAAGCTAACAAAAACCGGCGCTGAAGGCAAACCTTCTGAAGTGTCATATATTGACATGCCAGAAACTGTTGAGTCAGGTAAATTAGACAATGAGAATAAAAAGATTGTCTTAACTTATTCCGACGGTAGCAAGAAAGATATTGATCTTGCTGCGATTTACGAAGCCATTGCTTCTAAAACAGTAAGTGTTGCTGAAACCAACACTGTCAAACTAAATTCAGCAGTAGATAACGCAACCAAAGCTCAAACGCTATCAGCTGATGTTAAATTGTACGCTGATAGTAGCAATGCTATTACTAAAATTGATGATATCAAAAGCGAAGACGGTCAAATTACTACTGCTGGCGGTTTAATCGTTCGTAAAGTTGAAGATCTTGCAGCTGAAGATGCACAACTGTCTAACCTCTCCACCGGTAATGCTGTTGTTAATGCTTTAAAGAATGAAAAATTTGCTGCTACAGCTGAACAGTACGGTGTTATTAAACTTGCATCTGATGCTGATGCTATTGCAGGAACAGATAGCAATAAAGCTATTACAGCTGCTTCTTTAAAAGCTGCTTTAGATGCTAATATTGTTGGTGCCGTTACATACAGTGGTACAGTTGCTGCTATCAATTACCCTGTTCAAAAAGGTGATTTGTTTCTTGTTGATACGGATGTAACGTTAGCTAAAGTTGAACTGAAAAAGGGCGACTATATTCTATTTAAAGCTGCTGTAGCCAATGCTGAATCTTTAACAAAAGATGCTTTTGATGTTATTGATAATACTGAAGCTGAAGACATCGTTCGTAAAGACGCTGAACAAACATTAACAAACAAAACAATTGATGCTGACAAAAATACAATCAGCAACTTGAAGATGACAAATCTTGCTGATGCTAATGCGTCATTTGCTACGACTGAAACAACGGATGAACTGAAGGCTGCTGCTAAAATCGCTTCCGAAGCTAAAGTTCAGGAAATGATTGATGCTGGCGTTAAGTCTGTTGCTGTCGATGACGTCACAATTCAAAATGTTGACGGAACACTGTCTGTTAAAGAAGGCGGTCTTGAAGTCAAGCATATGAAAGAAGATGCTGTTGCTGCTGGAACAATTTCTGCTGCTGATGCTGCTCTTGACACAAGACTAGCCACAGAAAAGGCTGTTCGTGCTTTACATGACGGCATCCCTGCTGAAACCATGACGTTGACAAATAAGACATTTGATGCAAATGCTGAAGGCAATGTTCTGTCAAATGTTGAAGTTGACAATTTCGCTGCTGGTGTTATTGTTAAAGCTAAAGGTGAAGGTGAAACAGGTGGTATTGCTGACGTTGCTAATGCTGATGATGCAAAACTAGCTACTGAAAAAGCGATTGCAGAAGCGTTGGCTGCTATTAAAGCTTCAGCTACATCAGCTCACACACTAACCCTTGATAAAGCCAAATGGGTTATGCATGCAGACGGCGATTCAGCGACATATACAGTTACTTTGTCAACTGATTTAGGTGTCAGCGCTGAACATAAAGTAAGTGTTGCTAAACTGCTTGATGACCGCAAAAACGAAGTGGAAGGTCTGATTGGTTACAACACTGAAAATGGAACTGTTGTATTCCAAATCAACTGTACTGCAGCCCCTGAAGGTTGGTCTGCTTTAATCGTTTGCTAATATGCACATGCGACTGATCGGGCGTTTACTATACGCCCGATCAGTTCTTAATCAAGATAATAGTTTTATTAGGTAATCACACAATGTCAACATTCGTTAAAGAGTATCGAGCACTTGACCAAGACATTGAACTGTCAGCAAACAGTGATTATCGTGTAGCATCACAAAAAGCTATTAAGGCATATGTTGATAAAGAAGTTGATCATGTAAAAGGTGCTATTGATTGGCGACTTCAAAACTATACAGTTACAGAAGTAACAAAAACATTAACAATACCTTTAGAAAAACCTTGTTATTTTAAAGAAGGTATGTTTGCCCTATATCAAGGGAAAACTGTAATCCCCAATGAATTGTTATCTGTTTCAGCTGACAAAAAAACTTTAACAATAACAAGTAGCAATGACTTTGAAATTGATGATATAATTCAACTTCGTTGGGCATATCTTAACACTCAAATTACTGTTGAAGGTTATGTTGTACTTCCTGAAGGTGTTACAAATGAATCTACCGATATTGTTATTGAACAAGGAACAATTGACGGGGTTTGGTATAGATTATATAAATCAGGTTGGCTTGAACAAGGTGGTACACAAACAGGTACTGGCAGTTACGGACTTGCTGAAATTAATCTTGCAAAAGAATATTTAAACAATGAATATTCTGTCAATGCACAAATTCAATGGAACTCTACAGATAACATGGATTGGTACACAAACGATTCGTCAATTACTTCTGGTGCAGGTATTTCTGATGTAGCCGGAATTCCTTGTGATAAAACGACAACAAGTTTTAAATTGCAAAGTTATAGCACACACACATGGTCTACAAAAGGTCAAGTAAAAGTTTAAAACGAAGAAGGTCTGATAAAACAGACCTTCTTTTTTGTCTACTTTTCTGTCAAACTGTTCTTTAAGAATAAATAAAAGAATAGAAAAGTAGGTGTCATATGATTAAAGATGAGGAAATTATTGAACGTAAAGCTGCTATTGTTGAACACTCTTTAGAAGTCTTAAAACAATTTAATTATGACACTTCACTAATTAAAATTTCTGATGTTGACAGTGTTGATAAAATACACGTTGATTGTGATGATTATAAATTAGGTTCACTATTCAAAAATGTGATTGCAACGACAAATAAACGTATAATTAATTTAACAGACGAAGATTTGGATTACGAAGTAACAAGTGGTTGTCAATCTTTTATGACACATTAAAATGTTGTTGACAATATTTTCCTTTTATCGTAATATGTAAATATGAAATAAAAGGAAAACAGATATGAAAACACATTTTATTGCTTTAATCACCTGCTTAAGTCTTGTCGGTTGTAAAACATATATTCCTACTGACGAATACGGAAATATAATTAATACAGACAAATTTGCTTCAGACTATTCTGATCCGGTAAATACTGAAGAAAAAGGCACTCTTAAAACGGTTAATAAAAACACTGTTTTAGCTTGCAATTATTCTTCTTTTGAAAATGCACGTCAAGATGCGTATGCTTATGCTCTTGATTTTGATTCAATTCAAAAAATTAAAAGCAACACAAAAACTTATTGCCAGAAAAATTCAAGCAATAAAGGTTGTTTACATGAACTGAATATAAACAGTGTTATGTCTGACAAAAAACTTGTCAACACAATTAAAAAAGGTGATTGCTATAAATTTACGTTTAAAAAAATGAAAGGTTTTAAAAACGTTGATGCTTCGGAAAGCTATTCATCTTTTGATAGACCTTCTGTAAACGAATCTCTTATTCGCATTAATTTCGTTAATGTTAATACACCTGTTCGTGCTAAACTTAACGGCAAACCTATTACGTTGAGTCAAGATAAACCTTTTAACATTAAAGGCAAAAAAGTTATGAACTTTGAAATTATTGACTCTCGTTTCAAGTATAAACGTTTTACAATTAATGTGCCTAAAGAAAGCAAATACATTACAAAAAATGTTGCGCTCGTTCAAGTATACAAAAAAAGAAAAAAGAATAAAGAAGTTGGTGCAGGTTTTGAACGTCAAGATTATAAAGTACTTAATTCAAAAACCAGTGAACGCGTTGTTGTATTACGTAACCGTCATGATGTTGATCCTTCGAATGATCATTTGACAAATCTTCATTCTGAAGTTGTGTTTAAAATTTACACAAATTTCGAAAGATTTGTGGAACGCGGTATTGAAAAACCTATGTCTTCTATTGCCGTTCTGACAAATTTACATGAACCACATTATAGTTATTTTGGATTTAAACCAAAAGAACAAAATGCTGAAAATGATTACGGTCGTGTTACTTTGCAAATTACTGTATATCTTGAAAATATGTTCAAGTTTGCACAATACAACCTACACTATGAAGTAATCAAAAAAAATGGTATTGCATATATTAAAGATTCGTTTGGAGGCCCTCATTCAAGTTGGCACTATGATTCAGGTTACAGCTTTGGTAATGGCATTGGCGGTGGGTTATCTTATAACTACGTAAGTGATTGCATTGTAACTTTAGACGGGAGTAACAAACCTATTTCTAAAATTGAAGTTAAATTTATCAAAGGGTGGTATATGTGGTGGTAAAACGAACTCAAAACAATTAATTCAATGAAACTGTTTTATTTGTTGAAGTCGCAGTAGCAGAATCCGTTGAACGTGTACCTAAACTAATTACATATTCAATAACCGCTGAAAAATCAGGAATGAATATCTTTTTACCTACAGGTAATTCTGTAAACGGGTCTGCTATTCGATTTGCTAAACATATAATCCAAAATAAAGTTTCGTCACCGTAATATGCATATGCAAGTAAATCTGGTGTATTTTGTTCCATATCATTAACATATGCAACAGTACAATTTTTGTTTAATACCCAATCAGGAAAATCGTTAAACTGAAATGAATACATGTCAAAATGATAGCCATCAATAGCACCATCGATTACATCATAAAAGTTTGTTAAATCAAAACTTGTACCAGACATTATTTACCTGCCTTGTTTTCATCTGCTGCTTCAACTACTTCAATATTTGAAGCATCTACATAATCACTTCCTAGAGCTAGAATACCATTCGTAACATTCTTTAGCAAACCTTCATCCATTTTTGTTAAATCAATTTCTGCAGGGTTAGGCTGCTCTTGATTGTTAATCATTTTCTTAAACATTTCTTGATCAACCATTGTCTTTGTTTGTATTGTCAATGTAACTGTTGCCATAACAGGTTTGGCTCGTAATGTATTTTCAACCGCACGTATATCTGTTTTTGGTCCTACATATTTATCACTTCCTGCCATAATATACGGGATATCAACTTTAACATCTTTTACAATGACATGAGACATCGTAAAGAAGTTACCGAAAGAAACATCTACACGTGTGCCTACTCTAGTTTTTTGTTTTCCTTTAGCTAGATTTCCTTTGCTATCTTTTTTAATAGTAACATTTTTAACTTTACCATTTTTATCTTTTTCTACCTTAAAAACATGGCCATTAAAGTTTGTTACTAAAGGAGATGGACCTGGTGGAATTAATCTTCCTGACTTGTCGTCAATTCTAGGTTGTGCTAAAGATGACAACTGTTCAATAATATACAGCAAGTCATTCGATGATAAACCACCTGACTGTAGTCTAGTATTACCTGTCCTAATATTATTGTCTGTATTTGATCGTGACGCATATAACTCTAACTTCAGTTGTAATGTTAAAGGTTTTGAACCTTGCCAAACTTGAATATTATTAATTCTATGGGTAGTAGACGTTCCAGAAAATAGTTGAACAACACCATTAACAAACTTGCTTGAAGCTAAATCCATAGGGTTTATAGTACCGTAATCGTTGGTAAATTGCAACGACAAAACTTCTGGACAATATGCGCGAATAATCGTCAACCCATTATACGGTCTGTTTTTAAATGTAGGTGCTTTATACCCTGAACCTATACCATTTTCACCTGAAATTCGTACTTCAAGAATATACGCAGGATTAATATTAATACTATCACCATCTGGCAAAGCATCATACTGAGTCACTGATCCTAAAACAGCATTCTTAATACTATTTAAAAAACCTGCCATATTAATTACCTACCTGTAGCTGCAATAGTTGTACTTGTTGACGGAATACCACCAGCAGAAGGACTCTTTTTTGTTTGAATTGTAGTATTAACAAGATTAATACTTTTATTTAATTCTATTAACAAATTTTCAACAGTACAGAATTTATCACTAATTACTTGCGTGTTTTCTGATGAAGTCTTAACCATTTCTGCTGTAATTGCTGCTGTTGGTACTTGCACTTGAGGCACATAGTTAGACACCTGCCCTGTTACATTATTTACAATGTCTTGAGGTGTCTGATTTAGATTTAACGCTGAAGTTTGTTTGATTTCTGCTGCAACAACAGGTCTATCAAAATAATCTCTAGCTGATACTTCTCCACTACGTATTGCTATTTCATCGTCGATGACTTGTTTTAATAAATTTCTCTCTTCGCCCCTAACCTTGCCGGATCTATACAAAGCTTCTAAAGCATCAACCCCTTGTAAACCTTCACTCCCGAACTTTTTATAGGCCATTTGTTGATATTTGTTTAACAAAATCCCATGGTCATATGCTTTCATAGCACTTTCCAATTGAGCATCAGATAGAATTGCTGTATCCTTCTTCTTCAACTCTTCAATCATTTGCTCTTTTGTCAATTTTCTACCTTTCATATCAGCAAACTCTTCGACTGATATGTCTTTTTTCGTTGCTTTTGTTAACTCCTTCATTTCTGTTGCATCAGAACGAGCACCTTCTAGACTCTTATTTACAGCCTCTTCGTGTTTTCTTTTTTCTTCTTCTAATTTTCTGTTTAAATACCACTGCAATAAACCATTAACAGCTTCTATTAAAAGAGCATACGCACGGAATTGTGGAATCACTGTTGCCAATGCATCTGTAACACCTAGAACGCCATGATTTAACATTCCTAACGAATCATTAGCATCCATCGCCTTCTTAAATTCATATGCATGATATGCTGTCAAACCTGCAAATGTCGCAGCCCCTATTAACTTACTGCCTTTCATTACAAGTTTTACTACAGCAGATAATGTTGATAAATTACCCAATATACCTTTTACACCGACGAATACTATTCCTAAAGCTTTTAATATGTCTTTCCAGTTGTTTTCGAAAGAAAACGTTCCATCTTTAATACTTGTTGCTAAATTTTTAAAAGGCGTTGTTATGAAATCTTTTAGCCATGCTTTAAACTGGTCACCTGAAAAATACAACGCAACCAAACCTAAAGTTGATACTAAACCCTTCTTAAATAGTGCAAATATTTCTTTCCACGAATCTGAACGTGTTTTTTCAGAGACATCTTTTGTGGCTATCTTTCTACCAAACATATCTGAATATGTTTTTTCATGAGCAATCTCCGCACCAGTCTTTTTAACTGGGAGCAAAGATTGAAACATATTACTAATAGAATTTGTAAATTTAGCAAACATACCTTGTTGCTTTTCTTGTACAACAACCTGATCAGATTTTGCTACACTATCTTCACCAAAAATACTTTTTTTATTTTTAGAAGTCCCGCGCAACAATTCTTTAACGTCAATGTTTTTAAGATCTTCAGTCTTCTTTAGAAGCTTTTCAACGTTAATGGCAGAGTTGTGCAATGCCTTTGTAACCCTATCTTCTATCTCCATATTTTTCAATGTTTTGTTTGCTTCTTTTTTTGCAAAAGAAAACATTGAGCTAAATACTGATGTAATGTATGGACCTATACCATCTTTGCTTAAAACCATTTGCGCTAACGAGCCTAATGCAGGATTAATAGCGCCCATAGCTAATGTTGCGGAAGCTTTGTTTAACCCACCAATTTCTGTTGCGTGATATGCAGATGCTACTCCTGCCCTTGCTGTATCAGACAATACACTTGTTTTGTTATCTAAAATTTTATCATATTCTTCTAAAGCAGACACAGCTTCTCGAGTTGCTTTGGCACTTTCTTTTTCAGCCTCAGAAAGCAACTGTTTTCGTTTTTCTTCAGCAGCTTTCCTTGCTTCTTCTTGCTCTTGCTTGTTTCTTTTTTCGGCTTCACTTTTGATTTTTTCAATGCTTTGCTCAAAAGCCTTATCTAAATTCTCAACAGATTTCTTAAGGTTGTCATATACAGGATCCGTATTAACTTGAAAAGCTTTACTCATCTCTGATAGCAGTTTTCGCGACATACTTGCTACATCAACAGGTTTGTCATCAAAATTTCCAGTATCTACCCTTTTTGAATTTGTAGAAGCTTTTTGCGAAATAGCTGAATCATTCGTGCTAACAGTTTTTTCTCCACGAACTACTGCTTGCTCACTTACACGACTGTTATTGCCACGATTATCTACATTAACCGTAACATTTTTATCAGTTGAAACGTTAACTGTTTGCTTTGAATCAGCCATTTCGCACCTTTAAATAAACGACTCGGTCTGGAACTTGCCTGCACCTTCTGCTTGTTCTTGCATCTGTTCCAAAGTTTTTAAAGTTTTTTCATGTCGTTTATAGAACCAATAAAGTTCACGAATTGACATGTTTTCTAATTCAACCAGCTGTTGTTTTAGTTGATACGCTAGGAAGTATTCTATCTCTAATAAATCGCTTGGATTCACTAGGTTGAAAGAATGATGTGATGTCGAGAGGTTCCTCTACAATCACTTCCTCCTTGCAATGTTCACAAACAAATTTATATGTATCTTTTACACCCCATGTAAACTCTTTCCTAAATGCGGAAATAACCATCAAGTCACTCGGTGTAAATTTACCTTCATTATATGCTTTGAAGAGTTCTTCAATATCAATCCCATTAACTTTATTTCTAAATAGGTTTAGATCAAGCAATATAGATCGCATATCCAGATTATCTGTGGCGACATTATGCTTTTTCAACATTGCTTCAGTAATAAATTCATCACCAATTTTTGGTGCACGAATATACAACCCATTGGGGTAGTTGTCAAAAGGAAGTAAAATTCCACCCTCTTCAGTCAACTCTTCAGGAACATCATCAATCATTAAATTATTTGAATTAACACATTGTACGTTATGTTGATTACAATGATAACATGTAAAACCAACTTGATGTGGAAAATCAGAAAATGATTTTAAACGAAACCAATGAATGAGATATTTGAAATCATCAAAATACATTTGGTTAATATCAATACTAATATTTTCACCTAACAATTTAATGATACCACGAATATCTGCTGTAACAGAGAGACGCTGTAACGTCTTTGCTTGTAATGTTGTTAAATCTTTTGCATAAATTTCAGACTCATACAAACGTTCACCAGGAACACGTACAACTTCCGCATTACTTAAGCTTGTTAACATAGAAAAACCTTTCAAATAGCTTTAAAAACACTACTTGAAAGAACTTTATAAAAAAATCTTAACCTACGAAGCGGCTGACAATTGATCCTATTGAACCATATTGGGACAACACGTTTCCTGTAAAATTGTTCGAAATTAGATCTAGCGTCTGCCCGGCAACTAAAGGTTCAGCTGTAATGTTGTCACACATAAAAGTAATAGTTACCTTTATTCGATCTTCTTTATGATCACCTTTAAAAGATAATGAACTTAAATTTTTTGGATATACACCTTTAAATTTTATTAAATAAACAGGTAAAACAGACTTCATACCCAATAAATACAAATAAACTGGTTTTTTGTAATCACTTTGATAACCTACTAATTGATCATCCTGTACAACCATTCTACGCCATGTTTGAAAATATGAAATGATCGTGGCTGTGTTGTCACAATAAAATTCTGCTGAAAAAGTCGAAGAAGTTGAAACATGTGTAGGAAGGTTAATAGATGATCGACTTAACTTAAGTTGTACACTTTCTACATTTGGAAGTGTAAAATTAATGTTTTCACAAATTGGGTTATATGAAAACCATTTTGCGTTCCCACTCTCTTGATGGTCACCTGTAGTGATACCATTTAATGAACTTTTACCTTGTTTTGTATCATACGAGTCACCATTCAAACCACCTGTCGGCACCATAATAGATGGGAAAATTGCTTCCCACTGTGCTGTTTTTAAAGGATCAGGAAGGTTTGATACATCT
Source organism: uncultured Candidatus Melainabacteria bacterium (assembly GCA_937891325.1). GTDB lineage: Bacteria > Cyanobacteriota > Vampirovibrionia > Gastranaerophilales > Gastranaerophilaceae > UBA6984. The sequence continues at coordinate 26,881 of CALAFU010000312.1, forward strand.
TGAGGTGTCGGGAACCTTCTCAACACTTGCGAAACACCACCAATAGCATTAGTGAAAGCTTTTGACGAGGTTACCTTGCCAATAGTTTCATTAACCTTTTTGGTAATATTCTTTATTGCTTTAAAAGACCCGACACCCATTTATTTTAATCCCACCAGTCAAACTGCCATGTCACTGAAAGTTTTAAAGCGTCTTTTGACATTGGATTAAAGCTTAAATCGCCTGTTTGTACTGGCCATGCACGACGCAATTTACGAGTTTTAACAGGTTCAAGTTTTGCATTTAACAAACGAACCGTTACATCAACTTTATATTCAGTTGAATAACCAGTAATTCCAGTATCAAGATCATGCATTAAGTTTAACCAACTTTGGAAACGATTCAGCATATCAGCATCCTGCGTTTCAATAACATCAGTTTTCCATGTACCTTCACGATGCTTTAAACCAGCATCAGTACGAGTGTTGCCGCTAATTCCCATGCTGATCTTATCAACAGTTTCGCCAGGGTATGTATATGACTGAACACGCAATTCAAACTGCTGACCATCAATACCTTTATCACCTAAAAGGTTTTCAAAGACAAGATCAAACAAGTAACCTTTGGCTGGATCAGTCATTTGTAATGTTTCTTCTATAGGATGAACTCCCATAATAAACCTCCAATTTAATGTGTGATGCTTTGATGTTATCTCTGCATCACACTTTTAATTAACCAACAATGCCAATAGTCGCATCAGCACGTTGAACAACAGTATTGAGTTTAATGAATTCAGCAGCATATTCAGGCTGAATATAAATATCAATATACATCTGATTGTTCATACGTACTTCAGGTGTATTGTTTGTTTCGTCACAAACAACCTTAAAGTCATATAAACCGCCAGCAGCTTTAATTGGTGCTAACCAAGCTTCGAACTGCATTGTGATTTGTGCACGACGATATGCTGTGTTTTGTTCAAACAAATGCCATTTAGCGGCTTCACGCAGTGATGTTTCAATGTAAATAACCATACGTGTTACATTGATACGATCAAGTGCTGAAGGTTTAAATTGCAATGTTTTCTGACCCCAAATCAAATACATACCATTCGTTTTACGTATATAATTGACGCCAGATGAATAAACGCTACCCTGTTCTTCAGTAGCGTATTCATATGTCAAGCCAACAGGTGTTAACGCAGCACAAGCAACAACACCATTATTCATACCAGCAGGGGCAATCCAAACACCACGGTTCTGGTCTGTTCTGGCAA
>CALAFU010000313.1 GCA_937891325.1 uncultured Candidatus Melainabacteria bacterium
TCTTATTGACTTAAATGCTTAGTGTCTTTCTTTATCTAAGTATTTTTTATACTAAAAATTGCCAAGCTAATATTTACAATGATTTTAGCCATTTTTTATAATATCATTTATAAATTAAAGTGTGATTTTTATAATACTTTAGTATAATCTTTTTAAAAAAGATTAAATTTTTCAAAATATATGCCGATATATACTATATAGAGTAGACAAAAAAGGATATTAATTGTCATGGAAGAAAAAAAATTAGAAGAAAATACTGAATCAGGAGTTTCTCTATTTGGCCGTAGTATGGAACTAATGAATGACGACCCATTAGAAGAAATTTTTGCTTTAAATCTTGGCGACTTCTTATCTGAATGTCTTATTTCTGACGATTTAGCCCAAAAAATTGGCAAATCAGAAAAAGAGAAAAAAGATAAAAACGAAAGTCTTAAAAATCAATTAAAAGAACTTGTTTCTATCTATTCTTTAGATAACACTCTTTGCGTTTTAGGATTTAATTCTAAAGAAGATTACGTTATCTACAACTCTATTGCAAAAACTATTTCTCAAATGTTAGACGTAGATGCTTGTCATGTATATTTAACAAAAGAATTTGCAAAAGGGTTGGGAGTAGAAAACCATGACTTACTTTTAGTTGGTTCTTCCATTGATTTCAAGGATGATATTTACAAAGAAAATATCGGTTATAATTTGAATGAACATGCCTTTGTTGCTGATGCATTTAATACTCGAGATATCATTGAAATTAGAGTGTTAGAAAATCCGCAAGATTTTGTTCCACAAAAATCTTTAAATGAAGACAAGGTTCAAATTGTAAGTGCAATTCCTATGAGTAACAATGCTTATAATGTCGGTGTTGTTGTTGTTGAAAGTTACACAGACAAGAAATTTAAACCAGAATTATCTAAGTTAATCATCTCTATGGCAAGATTGTTTGCAACATCTATGTCTTTACAAAAGACTATTGATGAAGTTAACAAATTACTTGCTGATGAAGATGCTGGAACTATCGATTTACAACACATGAGAGCCGAATTAACAGCATTAATCGGTGATTTAGGAGATGAACAACAAATCTTTGTAAACTTGCTTGCAAAAGCAGTTGATGCAAAAGGTGAATACAAAGTTGCACACTCTCAATTGACCGCTGATTTATCTAGATTAATTTGCAAAAACTTGAAATTAAATGAAAAGACAAGCGATTTAATTTACTACGCTGGTTTATTACAAAACGTTGGTAAAATCACTTTGCCAGAAGAATTGTTTAATCATAGCGGTAAATTAAACAAAGAAGATTGGGAAAGATTGCAAAATCACCCTAACGTTGGCGTTAACTTGTTAATGAATATCAACTTCTTATCAGAAGTTATCCCATATATTCACTATCACAAGGAACGTTGGGACGGCAGAGGTGAGCCAGAAGGCTTAAAAGGAATGTCAATCCCTCTAGGTTCAAGAATTATTGCTATTGCTGATGCTTACACAGCATTAACTTCAGAAAGACCTTTTAGAAAAGCTATGCCAAAAGAAAAAGCGTTAGAAATTCTAAAAGAAGAAGCTGGAGTAAAATGGGATCCTGTAATTTACGAAGCATTAACAAAAGTTGTATAATCTTCACTAAAAAGACCTCTTTAAAAGAGGTCTTTTTTTATTATTGTTCTTGGTTTACATCATAATTCTTTACTACTTTTTTATCAAAGTAACCAACTATTGAGCGGAAATCTTTCATAAAATCGTCATAGCTCAAGCAAATTTCTTTAGGTTTAGATTTAGCTTTATCTATAGCTTTTTGAGCTTTCTTTTCTGTATCAATTCTTGAATCTATTTTGCAAGAATCTTTGATATATTGTTGCATATCTTCTTGAGAAAGATCAGAATATCTTGGATCTCTTAAATATACTTTCTTTTCTTTATTATCAACCTTATTCAATACGTAATAATGAGAAGAACCTACATTTTTAGTACCCATAATTTTTGAACCAGCAACGAAACTGTGTCTATTCATTGGAAATTCACCAATTTTGTCTAACAATTTTGTAGCTTGTTCTTTATTACTATGAGACAAAGACATTAAGCCTTCATCACCTATACTAATAGGTTCAACACCTGTTAAGTTTCGCATAAAATAGCTTGCTTGATTACCTTCCAAATTTGTACCGTATTTATTAAATACTTTCAAATACCAGGGTTTAGCATCGCTTTTTTCACCATTCATATCAGAAGTTGCTTTTTCAACAGCACCAATTGTTCTAAAATCAGGTCTGCCTGTTGCTACTTCAAAAGCTATTGAACTATCTTCATCGTTTTTATGTACGTTATAAGTGTCTTTATCTGTATTTTCATAACGTTTAAATCGAACATTAAAAGCTGTTCTATCTTGGTTAGAGCTTACACTATTTTTAAGCATTTGTTTACCAAATCCAGATTTAGCAAGAGATTTAAGGCTTGCAACTAAATAACAATCAGAGCGTGCAAATTGAGGATATTTTTTAATATCTCTAATTTGACCTTTTGTAATACGTTTAAATTCATCATTTTGAGGTTGTGTCTGCATAGAAACACTTGCATTACTTCTATTATCCGTATTTAAAGTATTAAAACTTGGTCTACTAGAAACCACACTACCTGTAAAACTAACTTGCATATTCCATGTAAAACATGTGAACAAAAAAAATTGCCCTTTAAAGAGCAATTTTTTGTTTTTATTTACATTAAAAATTATTGTCTATCTAATTTGAACAGGCATGATTAATGAGATATAATCTTCTTCACTGTTTGGCATAAATACTGTTGCTGAAAGGTTTGTATTCAAACCAATTTTTACTTCATCAGTATCCATGTTTTTCAAACCATCGATTACATATTTATAATTGAATGCAATTGTCAAATCTTCTGAATTATATTCAATTTCAAAACTTTCTTCAGAAGCACCGGCATCTGGAGTATCAGCTTTTAGAGTTAATTTATTTTCTGTAAATTCAAACTTGATAAAACTTTTATCGTTAACCATGATTGATACACGTTCTAATGCTGAAATAAGTTTGTTTTTATTAACAATAGCTGTTTTAGGGCTTTCTTTTGGAATTAGTTGGTTATATTTTGGATATTGACCTTCCATAATTCTAGAAATCATCATTGATTTTTCTGTTTTAATAACCAATTTTGTTTTATCTGTATAAATTTTAACTGATTCATCGTCAATTAAAGCACTCATTTTCATAAATTCTGTTGTTGTTTTTGATGGGATAATTAATTGGCTTGTTTTATGTTCAATGTTATTAATTTTTTCTCTAACACGAGCAAGTCTGTTGCCGTCTGTTGAAGCCATTTCTATCATTTCTTCACTGATATCACATACAACACCTGATAACAAGTTGTTAGCTTCAAAGTTTGCAGCTGCAAAACTTGCTTGACGCATTGCTTTTACAAATGGTTTTAAGTCAATATCAATAGCATTTTCTTCTGAAATACTGATATTTTCCATAACATTAGGGAATTCATCAGCTGAAATACCGATAATATCAAATTTTGTATTATCACAAGTAATATTCATTGAATTTGTTTCTGTATTCAATTCAAAAGTTATTAATTTATCAGATAATCTAGAAACAATATCATTTAATTTTTTAGCTGGAAGTGTAATTTTACCTGCATTTTCTACTTTTGCATCAACTGTTGTAGAAATTGTTAAATCAAAATCAGTTGCTGTTAATTTTACGGCATTATCATCAACTGTTTCAATCAAAATATTTGCTAAAACAGGTTGTAAACTTTTCATTGCTGCAACGTTTGCAACTAATCTTATACCATTAAAAATATCTTCTTTTTTTGCTAAAAATTTCATATTACCCTAATCTCCAATTTTATATGTTTCTTATTTGTGATATAAATAACTTTCTGTGTGAAAGTTTTATTTTCTATAATTATAATATAAATATATTTAAAAATATATTATATATAAATA
>CALAFU010000314.1 GCA_937891325.1 uncultured Candidatus Melainabacteria bacterium
GATTTTTCTGAATATAAAATACCTTTATAAAAAGCAAGTAATGCGTATTGAAGTCCTTTGCCTACACAGTCTTGATTTCTTATTTCAATAAATTTTCTCAATCTAACATCTGGAAAATACAAGTTTGCAGAAAGTTTGAAATCATCAAGGTTAGCAATTTCACCCATATATTCGTGTGTTATAAATTGCTCTAGTGACATTGTGCCATTAACCGCGTGGACTTCTTCTTCACGTTGGAACATTATCATTGGAGTTTTTAAAATTTTATTTATATAATCATCAAAACTTTCTAGGTTTAGATTTAATCCACATCTTTCAGAATCTGTATTAAGCCATGCAAGCGCTCTAAATGTTTTATAACCTGTATCAACACCACCTCTAATTGGTGAATTTGCAAACATTGCAGTCGCAAAAGGTGAAAGCATATTTGCTAACTTAAATTTGCGCATTGCATCTTCTTCGCTTGTGTAATCAAATTCCGCTTGAATTCCTGCTGTTTCTCGCATCATAACGTCAGACAAAATTCCCCACAAGTAGTTTGCCATAATATGATATCTGCGTTTTGGTAAAAGTTTTATATTTTTGTAAGTTGATAAAACTGATACACCATAATTTAAAAGTTTTATATCAAATTCATTCAGAATAGGTAATAGAGCAGAATCAAGTTCATTAATTTTTTGTTCTATTTTTTGAATACTTCTATAAGGCTTTAGGCTTAACTCCATTTGTGAACCTGGTTCAAGAGTTAGAGTGTTATGCAATTTCTTTAAACCGATAATGTTATTTTTATCTAGCAAGTAATCCCAATTTTCGTTTCTTGCGTAAAGTCTAAGAACTTCACAAACTCCGTCTATACCTTCATAAGGTGCAGAGTTGTTATTTTCTTTTAATATCGGCAAGCGTTCATATTCAAAGCCGATTTTAAGTTCTTCTGTTGAAGCTTTAATTCCATCAATAAATATTTGTTTAACTTCTTTTAAATCTAATTTTTCTTTCAATAGTTTAGACATTACACATTCCTTTATCATTTTTATTATAACATTATTTAACTTATCAAATCAAAAATGAAACACATTAGCCTGTTTGTGTTATAAATATTAGTAATATGGACTATTTAACACGAGCAAAATATTTTAGAACTAAAAAAAGACTAGGACAAAACTTTTTAATTAGTGAAGATGTTCTTCACGATATTATTGATTTTGCAGACCTTTCAAAAGGCGATGTTGTTTTAGAAATTGGTCCTGGAGTTGGTTTTTTAACAGAACTTTTAGTTAAACATGCCGGCATGGTTATTGCTGTCGAACTAGATGAAGAGGCTGTAAAAGTTTTGCAAGAGCTTGATGCTCCAAATTTGAAAATTGTTCATCAAGATATTTTAAAAACAGACATCGCAGAACTTGTAGAAGGTAAGAAAATTAAGGTTGTTGCGAATATTCCGTATTATATTACAAGCCCAATTATTGCTCATTTGTTAGGTGAAATCGACGATTTGAACAATAAAAATCGCGCTTGTATTGAAGACATTATTCTTATGGTACAAGAAGAAGTTGCAAGAAGAATTGTAGCAACAGAAAAATCTTCAGGTAAACAATACGGACTTCTAACAATTCTTTCTCAATTCTGGGCGGATTGTTCTTTGCTAAGAATTGTTGGACAACGCTCGTTCTATCCTGCACCAAAGGTTACGTCAGCACTTGTTAGATTAAAGGTTAATGACA
>CALAFU010000315.1 GCA_937891325.1 uncultured Candidatus Melainabacteria bacterium
AATTGTAATGGGTATTATTGGCGTGGTTGCAGCATTAACTATTCCAAACTTAAATTCATCAACTGCAGATAAAGAAAAAGTAGCTAAGTTAAAGAAAGTATATTCTAACCTTAACGATGCAATCGGTAGAGCTGAAGCTGTTTATGGTCCCCTTTCTGAGTGGGATATTTTTAGCACAGGTAGTAACGGTGGTGAAACGTCTACAAAACCTGCTGAAAGACTAGCTGATTTCTTAAAGGTATCAAAAACTTGTAAAACAAGTTTGGGGTGTTTTGCTTCTTCAAATTATAAAAAATTAGATGGTACGAGTGTTTCTTTGGCTAGTTCTGATATAAATCACGCTAATTCATATTATTCATTTATTTTAGCTGATGGTACAAGTCTTGGTATTCAAGCTGCATGCTCAATTATGACACTATTTGTAGATATTGATGGACCTAACAAAGGTAGCTCGACCTTAGGGAAAGATTTATTTATGTTTTATGTATTGGGTTCTTCATATTCGACTTCAAATTCAAGTTATCCTATGTGGCAACTTGTATCAGATAATCCAGCAGGTGGAAAATCATTACCAGAATTGTCAAATATTACATCAAACTTTAAAACAGGTGAAGGGCTTGCAACTTGGGTTCTTCAAAATGACAATATGGATTACTTAAAAGCAACAAATGGAACTTGCAAAAACGGAAAAACACTTAGTTGGACAAATATTTCTTGTAAGTAGAAAAATAAATTAATCAGAAATAAATTAATAAAAAGGGCGCAAGCTAAACGCTTGCGCCCTTTTTATTAATTTCTATTGCTCAAATTTTATTTTATAATACATGCTTGCTGGTTGGTTTTTGTAAAGGGGGTTATGTTTCCAAAGTGAAACTGTCATTTCAGCAGGTAATTTCATAATTCTAAATTCTAGCGCTGGTTGGTATGGAGTTGTATTGTTACAACCTCCATCAACTTCACAGGCTTTTCCAAGTGCGATGTGGTCTTCAAATTTTACAACACCGTAATCTAGAACAGTTCCTTTTGTTATATAGTAAGGAGTGAATAAAAGGTTTGATGTATTTACTGCATAGCCGTAATTATAGCCAAAGTCTCGAGCATTTAAACCTGTTAATAAGAACTTGATATGCCCTTTTTTGCCAAATTGTTTCATAAAATTTGGTGTAGCCTTGTATGTAGCTGTAATTAGCTTGTATTTTTTGTCATATGTAATACTTGACGGAATCATTTGCAAGGCTTTGTCTTCGCATAATGATTGTAAATCGGGAGTTCTTTCAAATATTTGGCTAACAAGTACGCCTAGCAACATATTTGGATTATTGATAAAACGACTTTCTTCAGATAAACCTTCTTTTCTAACGTTTGGGGTTTGTTTGTCGCTATAGCAAATTATGTGGTCAATTCCCCACCACGCTTTTTTGTCTTGCATTTGACCAAAAACACTGATATCCGGTTCATAACCCTTCTTTTTGAAGATTGATGTTGCAACGTATTTTTTACGAATGTTTGTAATTTCTTCTACGCTTTTGTATGTGTAGTTAGAAAGTGGGTTTATAACAAGTTTTTCAGCTTTTTCGTTGTTTAATTTTACTACTTTATTATTATGAATTACTGATAATTGATTGATTACGACTAAACCAATGATAAGTGCAATTGCACAGATAGTTACAGGATATTTTAAAACTGCAACGGTCTTGTTTTTAAATGATGTCCAATATTCTTTAACGTCAGCGCCTTTAGGTGGAAGCATTGCAACGATAATTGGAATTATAATCAAGTGCAAACTTGAAGCAATCAAGAACCACTCATTAAAGAATAATGTAATTGAAAATTCTGCAACGAAAGTGAAAACAATGGCTAAAAGTATTGAAACCCAAAGTATTCCGCAGATATTTAATAATCTTTTCTTAAAGTTGAATAATATAATTAATTCAATGAATAATATTAAAATTAGAAATAGAATATTCAAAAATCCAATAAATGGGATGTCTTGATTTGCATTGAATAATATATAAGTTGAAGTGAACGTTAAAATGAAGTAAACCATTCTTAAAATCAAGTAATTTACCGCAAATCCGCTTCCTGTAATTTCGCCTTTTGGTGAAAAGATATCAATTAAAGCCTTAATCATAATATTACTATATTACTCCTTGTTAAAATTTTGCTAATCAAAAAATTTGTGTTAAACTCGACTTATGAATACCATTAAAATAACTAAAATGCAAGGTTGTGGCAATGATTTTGTCATAATTGATTACTCAGAATTTAAAAAAACAAATATGGAAATGTCAGATTTAGCAAAAAAAATCTGCGATAGAAATTTTGGCATTGGTGCAGACGGTATGATTATTCCGAAAACTGATTGTGAGGATGCTGATATTTCTTGGTATTTCTATAACTCTGACGGTTCTATCGCTCAAATGTGCGGAAACGGAATGAGATGTTTTGCAAAATATGTTTACGATAAAAAATTAGTAGACAAAAAAGAGTTTACCGTAAAAACTTTGGCTGGAATTATCAAACCTCAATTGCTTGATAACGGGCTTGTAAAGGTTAATATGGGTAAACCTGTTTTAGTGCCAGAGCAAGTGCCTTGCAAACTTACAAAATGCTTAGAACAAAAAATCATTGTTGACGGAAAATTCTATTCTATCAATGCTGTTTCAATGGGTAATCCGCACTGTATCATCTTTGTTCATGACGACAGCGATTTGTTAGAACTTGCAAAAACTGTAGGCACAAAGTTTGAGCACCATGAAATTTTCCCTGAAAAGACCAATGTAGAGTTCATCAGAGTTAAATCTCGCAACGAAATCGACTTGAGAGTATGGGAAAGAGGTTGCGGAATTACTCTTGCTTGCGGAACAGGTGCATGCGCATCAGTTGTTGCATCAATTTTAAATAACTTAACAGATAGTAAAGTAAAAGTTAATCTGCTAGGTGGGGCTCTAAACATTGAATGGGGCGGTTCTTTGGCTGATACAAAACAAGATGTTTACATGAGTGGTCCTGCGGAATATAGTTTTTTTGCAGATTACTTATTGTAATTTTTTTGTTTATGATAAGATAAAATTATAACTAGAAATATTTTTTTAAGGAGAAAAAATGAGAAAATACGAATTATTAACAATTTTCAAACCAAATTTAGATTCAGATGAAATTGACAAAGTTTTAGAAAAAGTTGATTCAGACTTAGCTGAATTAGGCGGTAAAGTAGAATCTAGAGATAAAATGGGTCGTAAAAAATTAGCTTATGATATTCAAAAATTCAGAGATGGTTTCATGGTAAACTCTGTAATTTCATTGAATGCAGACAAAGTTGCTGACTTCAAAAGAGCATTAAAATTAAACGATAACGTTTTAAGAACTTTAATGTTAGTTGTTGAAGAAAAAGCATCAGTTTAGGACTATATAAAATGGCAGTTAAATCAATATCAAAAGCAACAGTAACAGGAACAGTATTTAGAAATCCTCAAACAGGCTACTCATCAACAGGTGCGTCTGTTTCAAATTTTGTTTTGAATATTGGCGATAAAGAAGAACTTTTAATCAGAGTTATCGCAAAAAGAACTGCTCTAGCAGAAGTTGTTGCAAGTCTATCAAAAGGAACAAGAGTTGTTGTTGATGGCGTATTGCAAACAGCTAATGTAAAAGACGAAAACGGAAAAGAAAGAAAAATCTTTGAAATTGACGCTAACGAAATTGAAGCAATGGGCGCAAGCTCTCCAGCTGATAGCTATGCTTCAGAAGATATCGTTAAATTCTCAGAAAACGAAATGCCTGATGAATTAATTGGCGAAGATGAAATTCCGTTCTAAAAAGTATAAAATAATAATTAAGTAAAATTTGCATAAGAAAGGATAAATTAATGGCAAAACAAGACTTAAACGATAAGAAAAAACGTAAAACTTGCAGTTTCTGTGCTGACCACGTAGAATCAATCGATTTTAAAGATGCTGCAAAATTAAAAAGATACTTAACTGAAGCTGGCAAAATTATTCCACGTCGTGTTACAGGTAACTGTGCTGAACACCAAAGAATGATTGCTAAAGCTATCAAAAGAGCTAGAGAAGCATCAATCATCAATTACGTTTTTGACTAATATTTTATAGAGTTAATGATTATGGACAAAATAACTATTAGATCAGACAGAGATACTGATTATACTTTTATTTACAAAGGCGAAGAAGTTGTTCTTGGCGCTGGTAAGATAATCAGCATTGCAGACGGGTTGAGTGACGTTGTTCTTCCAACTTGCGCAATGAAAATTAGTAATAATTTAATTATCATAAAAGAGGATGTTAAATAATCCTCTTTTGTGATTAAAAAGTAGGGATATAAAACAATGACAAAACAAAGAATTGCAGTTATGGGCTGCGGACTATGGGGAAGAAATATTGTTCGTAACTTCTACAATTTAGAAGTTTTAGATACAGTTTGTGACTTAGACGAAGAAAATTTGGCTAAAGTTAAAGAACAATATCCAAATGTAAAAACAACAAAAGATTTCAATGATATTTTGAATAATCCAGAAATTACTGCGGTTGCTGTAATTACACCTAGCCACACTCACTTTAAGTTCGTTAAAATGTTCTTAGAAAGTGGCAGACATGTTTATGTTGAAAAACCTATTTCAACATCTGCAAAAGAAGCTCAAACATTAAAAGAAATTGCAGAACAACGCGGTTTAGTGTTAATGGTTGGTCATTTGTTGTTATATCACCCTGCTGTAAACAGATTAAAAATGTTAGTAGATGACGGAACTTTAGGTGATATTGTTTATGCTCAAAGTGACAGATTAAACGTTAACTACTTTAAAAATGACAGAAGTGTTATGTGGGATTTAGCTCCACACGATGTTTCTATGATGGCTTATGTTATCGGTAAAGAACCAAAACATGTAATTTCTGCTGTAGGTTGTTCTTCAGATAGAAACGAAATTATGGATATTACTCACTTAGCAATTGAATTTGAAGGTGGCGTAATTGGTCAAATTTCTGACAGCTGGATTACACCAATGAAACACGTTAGATTGTTGGTTCGTGGTACTAAGAAAACAGCAATTTTAGACGATACTTTACAAGAAAATAAACTTCAAGTATTTGAAAATAACAGAGCTGGTTCAGCTACTGATGTAAAAATTGATTACTTAGAAATTGAACCATTAAAACTTGAATGTCAACACTTTATTACTTGTTGCGAATCGGGTAGAAAAGCTCGTTCAGACGGTGAAAATGGTTTTAACGTAGTTAGCATTTTAGAAGAAGCTGAAAAGATTATGTTAGGTGAAAATAAATTAAAATCACTTGACGAACGTAACTTCGCTTTATCTAGATTAAAACAATAATTGGAGTTTAAAATGGCAAATATTATAAGTATTTCAAGAATTTTCTTTGTTTTTATCGCAGCAGCTTTGTTGTATTTTAAAAATTCTAGCGAAGCATATTTGTTAGCATTTGCTTTAACTGTAATCGCTTTTGCCTTAGACGGTTTAGACGGTTATGTTGCAAGAAAATTTCATGAAGAAAGCAAATTAGGTTCTGTTCTAGATATTATGGGCGACAGAATTGCTGAATATATTTATTGGATTATGTTAGCTCACTTGGGATTAGTTCCTGTGTTATTCCCTATCATTGCTGTTACAAGAGGTGTTGTAACTGATAGCTTGAGAAGTGTTGCTATGGAGCAAGGTTTGATTGCATTTGGTAAAGGCAGTATGCTTCAAGACCCTGTTTGCCAATGGATTTGTGGTGCTAAACCTATGAAAATTGGTTATGCAGTTGTTAAGGCTGTTGCTTTTGCATTGTATATCTTAGCAAGTGTTCCTAAAATGCCTGAATTTACAGCTTGTTGCTTACTTGTCGTTGCAGCGATTGCAGCAGAAATAGCAATTATCTTGTGCGTATTAAGAGGCGTTCCTGTTATTTTAGAATCAAGAAGATTCTTCAAAAAAGAAGATTAATAATGGAAGTAATGGATATTAAAAAGTTTAATGTAGTTTTGTATGAACCTGAAATTCCTCAAAATACAGGTAATATCGCAAGACTTTGTGCATGTACAGGTGCAAATTTGTACCTTGTCGGCAAATTAGGCTTTTCACTTTCTGATAAATATACTAAACGTGCAGGTTTGGACTATTGGGATAGTGTTAATATCACAAGAATTGACACTTTAGACGAGTTGAAGGCTCAAAATCCTGATGCTAAATTCTATTATTTAACAACAAAATCAAAAGTTTCTTATTTTGATACACAGTTTAAAGAAGGTGACTTCTTGGTATTTGGACCGGAATCTAGAGGTATTCCAGAGGATATTTTGTTTGCACCGGATGCAAATTCAATAACTATACCCATGAAGGCAGGTCAAAGGAGCTTGAACTTATCGAATTCAGTTGCTATTGTTTTATATGAAGCTATAAGACAAGCAGGTTAAATATGGACGATATTAAGATTCCTGAACGCAGACAAAACTCGCATAAAGGCACTTTTGGTAAAGTGTTGAATATTGCAGGTTCTCCGAATTTTTCAGGTGCTGCGTTTTTATCTAGCATGTCAGCTTTAAGGGTTGGTTGTGGTTATGTTGCTCTAGCAAGTTGCCCAAGCGTTTTGCAAGCTGTTGCATCTATGACTCCCGATATTGTTTTAGTTCCAATAAAACAAGTTAAGAACGTCATAAAAAATTATGATGTTGTTTCTTTTGGGTGTGGTTTTTCAACTGAAGCACCTGCGGTATTGATGTATAAATCAATTATGACTGAACTTGCAATTCTTGATTTGCCGGTTGTTTTAGATGCTGACGGAATTAACTTGTTGGCAAAATTCAAGAAAATAGTTTTACCAGATAAATTGATTTTAACTCCTCACCCTAAAGAGGCATCAAGATTGTTGGGTAGACCTGTTGAAGATATTCTTGACAATCCCGAAGATGCGGCAACAGAAATTTCTTTAAACTTTAAATGTACGACTGTTTTAAAATTACATAATACTGTAATTTGTTCTAAGAAATTGAATGTTTATATCAATAAAACAGGTAATTCTGCGCTTGCAAAAGCTGGCAGTGGGGATGTTTTGTGCGGTATGATTGCAGGATTTTTGGCTCAAGGCTTGAAACCGTTCGAGGCTGCAAAAACAGCCGTTTATTTGCATGGTTTGGCGGGAGAATTAGCAAGCAAGGATTTAACAGAATATTCAGTCTTAGCATCTGACCTGTTAAAATACGTTCCAGAAGCAATAAAAACAGAGTTAATCAATACATATAACTATAAAAATTTTAATAGAACACTTGAAAATTAGTGAAAAATATTTTATACTGAATAAAAAATGAGGAGAAATAATATGGCTGAATGTATTGAAAATAAACGCTCTCGTATTTCGGGGGGGGGTAAACGCTAGTAATAACGCAACTTTTAGACTTAATGACTTAAAGTCTAATTTAATGTTTTTGTTGCGTAGAATAAAAATGTTATGTCATTCATTGATAAAACATTTAACATTGTGTCACCCTGAATTTATTTCAGGGTCTCAAGAACATGAGATGCTGAAACAAGTTCAGCAAGACAATGTATTTAGCATTCCGTCATACCGCGCAAACGAAGTGCGTTGCGGTATCTTTAAGAATATCTTGAGAAAGAGCCCGCAATGCGTTTCACTTATGCGGGATGACATAAAGATTAGACACACCTTTAAAAAAGCCCTAGCCTTCACCCTAGCAGAAACTCTAATTGTAATGGGTATTATCGGTGTGGTTGCAGCATTAACTATTCCTAACTTGAACTCTTCAACAGCCGACAAAGAAAAAGTTGCAAAAGTACAAAAAATATACTCAAACCTTTGTGATGCATTTGGTCGTGCGCAAGCTGTATATGGTCCATGGGACGAGTGGTTTCAAAATGATACTACGCACACTGCTCAAACAACTCGTTTTGGAGAAAGAATGACAGAGTTCATGAAGGTTTCTAAAAATTGTAAATTAACAACCGGTTGTGCATCAGCATCAAAAGCATATTGGTATGACGGCTCTGAAATGGCTTCGAATTTAGATAATTCACATAAAGATGATTATTACAATGTAATTTTAGCCGATGGAGCGTCAATATCCTTTGGCTTTGGACGAATTTTTGTCGATATAGATGGTCCAAATAAAGGTCCAACAAGAGAGGGTATTGATTTATTTACCTTTTGGATAGTAGATGATGACAACAACAACTATAATGTTGAATATTTTTTATATAATGGACGTGGTACAGGAAATTTAGAACCACCTTATGATATTTTAGGTTGGATAATATTGAATGGTAATATGGATTACTTAAAAGCAACCCTAACAAGTGGTACTTATAAATGTCTAAACGGAAAAACTCTAAATTGGCAAAACCAAACATCTTGTAAGTAAGGATATATAAATAAACACAAGAGGCGCGAGCGTTCCGCTCGCGCATTTATATTCTTTCCGATAACAAATAAAACTAAATGTCATCCCGAAACATAAAATAAGTAGAAAATAATTAAAACGTAGTTATTCGGGATCTTACCAGCTTAAATGCGTGATAGGAAGGGTTATGAGATGCTGAATAACAACGTTAAACTTATTTTCTACAAACCTAACGCTTCAGCATGACA
>CALAFU010000316.1 GCA_937891325.1 uncultured Candidatus Melainabacteria bacterium
TTCTTTAACCAATTCTTTTACAACTTCTTCTGTTGTTCTACCGTTTTTAGGGATTTGGAAAGCTGCTGCGTTTTTGTGACCGCCTCCGTTATATTTTCTAGCGATTTCAGAAACGTCATGGCTTCTGCTTCTGATTGAAATTGCTGCAGCGCCACCAAATTCAGCAACTTTGAAACCTACTTCAACGCCTTCAAGTTCAGGTAATCTACCACAAACATTTTTTACAGCATCTTTACCTTCTTGTGCATAACCTTCAGCTTTGCAAGCCTTTTTAGCGGCTTTAATGTCAGCATCTTCAATGATATAAGCAACTTTGCCAGAGTCTGAATATTGGATTTTATCTAAAGCTAATTTTTCTGCTGCTAAAACGACTTTTGGAGTATTGCCTAAAGCGTTTAGGTTAACTTCTCTGTTTTGTACACCAGCTTTCATTAACAAGGCTGCATCTTCAAATGTAATGGCATCTTTTGCATATTTGAAACATCCTGTATCAGTTAGCATGCCTGTATACATTGCATCTTTTGCTTCTTTACGCAAGTTTTCAGGTTTCAACCCTAATGGTTCTACGAATTGCATTGCAATTTCCGCAGCTGCTGGTAGAGAATCATCAATCAAGTTTGCTGTTCTTGCAAATTTGTTATTGAAAACTTTGCCATATTTTTCATTAAATTCTTCTTTGTATGGGTGGTGGTCAATTTTAAAGTTGTAGTTAGCTTTGTTGAATACACCTTTTCTATAATCTGGTGCCATTAATTTTGTTTCAGAACAGTCACAAGAGATTGCTAAATCGTATTTACCATATTTTTGTGCTGCTTCATCTGATTGTTCAGGTTTACCAGGTTTATGAACAATAACGTTTACATCAGGATTTGTATTTAAATAGTCGTAATGTTTTGGAAAACGGTCGCCAAATACAAATACGTCAACTTTTTTGCCTGTAGCTTGGTTAATCAAGTTAGCCATTGCAAAAGTTGTACCAAAGCTATCACCATCAGGTGATGTGTGACCTGAAACGGCAATCTTTTGAACTTTAGGATTTTTTATAATGCTTGCCATTTTTTCAATGGTTTCTTTGTTATGTGCTTCTGGAGCCCAACCTGTGAATGAAACAGCTAAAGAGTTGTTTCTAGGTTTTACTTGACTTCTGCCTAATGCACTCATTTGGTCTAAAGCGCTGTATTTTAATTCAGGTTTGATATCTGCTTGCGCATTTCTTACTACAGATGATTTTGCTGTTTGTGTGTAACCATTAGTTCTTACTGCATTAATTGCACTGACGTTCATTTTTAAACTCCAAAATTAAATAAATTGATACTGTTATAAGAACCCTCAAAAAAAAATTTGCCGTCATGGACGACAAATTTTTTAAAAATTTTACAAATGTTAATATTGTAAAAGGTACAATATATCTGAAATTTTACCATATTATTTTAATAATTCGTGGTATAAATCCATATATTTTTCTGCGCTTACTTTCCAGCTAAAGTCTGTTGTCATTGCATTCTTTTGCATGTGTTCAAAGCCTTTAGGGTCGTTTTTGTAAACTCCAATTGCGTAATATAGAGCTTCTTTCATATCCCAACCGTTGTAACGCCAGAATTTGAAACCATTTGCAACTTCTTTTGGTGTGCCTGTAACTGTGTCATCAAGACCACCTGTTGCTCTAACTACAGGTAATGAACCATAACGCATTGCAATTAATTGGCTCAAACCGCATGGCTCAAATCTTGAAGGCATCAAGAACATATCAGAACCTGCATACATTAAGTTTGCAAGATTTGCATTATAGCCAATTTCAGCTCTTATGTTTGGAGTGCTATTTGATAACCAAATAAATAAGTCTTCGTAAGCCTTTGCACCTGAACCTAAGAATACAAAGTCAGCCGGCATATTCATTAATTCGTATTGTTCAGCTCTGATTAAATCAATACCTTTTTGGTCTACTAAACGTGAAATTAAAGCGATTAAAGGTCTTTCTGGATTGTATTCTAAACCGAAGTGTTCACAAACTGCTTTTTTGTTTTCTTGTTTTCTCTTAATAGAGCGTGCATCGTAATTTTTAACTAATGCTTTATCTTTTTTAGGGTCAAATACTGAGTAATCAATACCGTTTAGGATACCGTGAATTTTGTGTTGATTCATTCTTAATGTGTAATCCATTCCTTCACCAAATTCAGGAGTTAGAATTTCTTGTGCGTATTTTGGAGATACAACTAAGATAGCATCAGAGTAGTTAATAGCGCCTTTTACCCAATTAACCATGCCATAATGTTCTAGACCCCATTCGTTAAACACGATATCTTTTCTCATATTTGCAAAGTCTAAGATATCTTCATGCCAAATTCCTTGGTAAGCTAAATTATGGATTTGGAATACAGTTTTTGCATGATTCCAAAAATTATCATATTTATAGTTTGCTTCAATAAACATTGGAATCATTGCCGTATGCCAATCGTTAACGTGAACGATATCAGCCTTGAAGTTTAATGCTTTTGCGTATTCTAATACAGCAAGTGAAAAGGCAACATATCTTTCGTGTTCATATCTTGTGTCTAAGTATTTAGGGTAAACTTCCTTAAAGCAACCAAAATACCAATCATTCTCGATAAAGAATACGTTTATTTTAGTATCTGGTAATTTGCAATAGTGCAATTTGAACTTGTGTCCTTGATGACCAAATGTAATCCACATTTCAGAATCTGGATATTCTTTAATGCCAAATTTTTCTTTATCAATTGAACCATGTAGTGGTGTAAAAATTGCGATTTCAGCCTTTTTTTCAATGTATTTAGGTAAACTACCCATAACATCGGCTAAGCCACCTACTTTTGAAAATGGTGCCACTTCTGCTGCTGCAAATAATACTTTCATTTAAACCCCCTTATTTAAAAATTAGTTTATATTTTTCTGCAATTTGTTTAGCTTGATTATAGCAAAAACTTGCTTGAGTGTCTTCTTTTTTAATTTTTAAAACTTTTGCATGTAATAATTTGAATAACATTAATATAAACATGTTTGTATTAGATTGTTTTTCTAATTCAACGATAGCATTCGTAATAAGTCCAAATGCAGTATTAATGTCATTGTTTACAACTGACATTTCAGCGATTGAATACCAAGCTAAGTAAGTAATATTTTTTAAACCATTGTTTTGAGATGTTTCTAAGATACTGTTATAAATAGAAGATGCCTTCTTATAATTTTCTAATTTGAAATAAGAGCGTCCAATCATTAAATCACAGAATAATTCTAATTGATTTAAGTTATTAGCTTTGGCGCCTAATTTCGCGTGATAAATTTTTATCGCAAAAGCGTTAGAATCTCCAGTTTTTCTTGAAAATGCATCAATTATGTTATACAAGAATTTTGCAAACTTCTCTTCTTCGTTAGGTTGTTGATTTACATTAAAGTTTACAGGTTTTCCGTGAAGAAGATTATCAATATCAACAAAGTATTTGTAAGATTCAGGCATATTGCCTAAAACTCGCTCAGCAACTTCACAGAATTGGAAGGTATTAGTTTTGAATTGTAATATCTTCGCAAAAATAATATATCCTGCTGCATCAACTAGCAAGTCTCTGAACTGTTTGTCTGAAATTGTTTTTGGTTTAACTGTTTCCATAGGATTTGTTGCTAAAATTCCAAATAGCTCATCGCCTAAAGAAATACAATCTTCCAAGTCTCCAACGTTAAATAATATTTCTATTTTAATTAATGAAATCAAAAATGCAGTAATGCTGAAATCAGAACTTTGCGGATTTATACCTGAATTTTCAAGTCTCGATAGAATTTTATGTGACATTAACAAGGCGTGAGTGTAGTTACCTGAAATTAAGCAACCTTGCATAATTTTATTACACAAGTTGATAACTTTTTTATCCTGTAGGTCTTTTTCAAGATTATCTAAAATAACTTGTGTAATATTTTCAATCTTTTCAGGTGTGTACTTATACAATAAGTTTGCGATATTTTCGTATACTTCCATTTTGTATTCTTCAATTGATTTTACAGAAGTATCGTTAATGTTGTTATCTAGAAGTTTTAAGAAACGCAAGCTACAATTTAAGTAGGCGCTAAAATCACCCAACGAGCGGTTAATGTTAGATAAATTTTCCCATTGAACAAATTCATTCTTGCTACTTTCAACAAGTGAATACAATTTTGCAAGAACAGGGTGAGCTGCATTTTCTTTGAAGCAATACATTACTAGGTAATTTGCAATTGAACGTTTTTCTTCAAACGTCATTAATTTTACTGCATTTTCATAGTACAAATTGTAGTTTTGTACTTGAATTACACCGTTGTTATTGTAAATAAAACCTTTAGTGTCTAAATATTTTAAGTAATCATCAGTTTGAGGGTGATTAAATAGTTTAATTGATTTTAAGTCTAATTGAGGTCCTATTAATAGCAAACTTGTAAATAATTTAAACAAGTTTTCATCTTGAGATTTTACAAACAATAGTCGTTTTTGGATTAATTCGTCAAGAGTTGTCGGAAATACAACCGTTGTTGTATCCTTTATTTCAAAAGAACCTTTTTTAACTTCAAATACACCTAAATCAAGCAGATGCAACAATGCTTGCATAAAATACATTTGCGAACCTCGTGTATTTTTAGAAATCTTTTGCATGTAGAAGGAGTCTAAAATATTTTTGCAAAGAGTTGCGTTACCTTCAATTAGCGTTTTTATTGGTGTTGGTTTTAGTGTAATTTCACAATACTCTTGTTTTCTTAATAAGAAGTGAGCTGATTTATGCAGACTGAAATCCTTTGTTCCAAACATCAAGTAGCTTACATCATACTGGTCAAATTTTTTCAACAAAGTTTGGAATAATTCAAAAGAAGTGTCATCCATCTTTTCAATATCTTCAATAAAGATGAGAGTATTCTTCATCTTTGAAATTACAGTTTCAAAAATTTCAAACAAACCATATCTAACATCTTCTGGGTGAGGGAATTCTCTAGCATTCAGGTTAATCATGTCTTTTACAAACCCTGATTCGTCAAGCCCCATAAATGGTGCAAAGTTGTTTTGCTCTTTAATTTTACCTGTAATGCTATATCCGTAAATGCCAGCAATTAAATCATAGAAGAAACCATAAGGTTTGTATTTCATATCATCGTAACAAGTTACTTTTAATACTTGCGTGAAAATATTGTTGGCTTTAATTTTTTCAATAACTTCTAATGTGCGTGGATAGTATTCTTTTTTACCTTTCACAACTAAAATATTTTTCTTTTTAGCCATTAATCGTTGGGCAATTTCACTGCTTAATCCTTGAGTAATTGATTTTGCAAAACTGCAATGAATTTCATCAAAATCAATACCATTTATGTCGTAAATAGAATCTTCATCATCTAGAACCTCTTGTTGAGCCTCTAGTATATTTGGAATTTTTAGTTCTGTATTGTCTTCTTCTACTGTCTCTTCTTGATTGATTAAATTTGACAAATCCATTTCATACAAGAAAATTGCTTGATTTTTAATTCTTGTCATGCCAATAG
Organism: uncultured Candidatus Melainabacteria bacterium; assembly: GCA_937891325.1. Classification (GTDB taxonomy): domain Bacteria; phylum Cyanobacteriota; class Vampirovibrionia; order Gastranaerophilales; family Gastranaerophilaceae; genus UBA6984. The sequence goes on from CALAFU010000316.1 coordinate 5,509, forward strand.
ATGCCATTGGGTAATCATTTCCGACAATTTCGTAAATACTACCATCTGTGATTAATTGAAGGCTGTTAATTATTTTTTTTGTTTGAATATTTTGGTATAAAAGTTGAATATTTACACCAGATTTATAGTCATCGTTTGAGGCATAAGCATTACGTTTTAAAATTGCAATATTACACTTCAATTGAGCATCTTTAACTTTCGTTAATTTAAAGTTAAGTTGTGTAATTAAGTTCAAAAGTTCAATTGAAGATTTTACCGCATTAATTGCAGATGTGGCATAAGTGTAATCCTTGTTAAAACGGATAATATGTGTGTTACCGATAATTTGGCGTTTTAAACCAATAGATTTTACGTAATCGTAAATAAGTGCGTTTAATTTTTCTTTAAATTTTTTAAATAATTGATTTGATCCTAAAATTCGAGGCATGTCATCAAGGTTTGGAAAATCGATAGAAACACAGGCAAATTCCTCAATGTTAGAACCTTGCAAAATTGCGCTAACATTAGTGTCAAATCCGCAACGCGAACACTTGCCAGCAATTGTCGGATTAATTTTACCGCAATTGTGGCATTTGTTAACAATGATATATCCACACTTGTTGCAGGTATTAGTCTTGTTTACCGTATTACAAATCGGGCAAACCAACTTCAAAACCTTCTTGCAGTTTGGACATACCAATGTGTTTTCATCAATTTTATAACCGCACTTTGGACATTCCATTCTTAAATTATACAATTAATTTGTTAAAAATCAATTTATTTAGTATAATCATGATATAATTTTTTCAAGAGGTGAATATGGACATTGTAAAATTTATTTTTGATCCAGCGGTATTGATTATTCTTGCTACATTTGTGTCAATTATCGTTTTTTGTGTTCAAAAGTTTTCTTATGTAAATACAAATTTATTATGGTTATTAAATTTCTTAAAGAAATTTAAAAAGACCGATTTAACATATAGATTTGGCGAGTTTGATAAAGTAATTTCTCAAAATCCTTATGTATCAAGCGCATGGCAAGAGTTTAGAAATACTTTAGTATTTTCAGAAAGTGTTGCATTAAAAAAACAAGATAATTCTGTTGCATATCAAAATGTTTCGCAAGCTGTCAACAGTATTCAAACAACAGTTGACCCAATGTATTTCTTCAATGAAGACTCATTGGTTCTATCTAAATATAACAGCAAGTTTGTTCAAATCGCACCAACTTTATTAACAGGTATGGGGCCTTTGTTCACCTTCTTAAATATTGCGGTTGCATTTACTAGAGTTGATTTTTCTTCTCAAGAATCTACAATTTCTTCAGTATCAGGATTGATGGGAAGTATGCAAATCGCAGCTTTATGTTCTGTACTTGCCGTAGGAGCTTCTTTAATATTTATGTTCTTTGAAAAATTATACTATAACAAAATGTGTAAAAAGCCATTGCAAGAAGTTCAAGAAGCAATGTATTCTTTATTTGATAATATTTCTTCTGAAAAATTCTTGATTGAATTATTAAAAGAAACAAAAATTCAAAATAGTAATTTAACAGGCTTGTTAACATCTTTACCAAATCAATTTAAAGAGGCTTTAGACCAAAGCTTGTCAAAAGCAATTGTTCCTTATATGGAAAATTTATTGTTTGGTGTAAATAATTTGAAGGAAACATTGAAGGACATAAGACCACCTCAACAAAATGGCGGTGATGTAGTAGATGATTTATTTTAAGGTATTGAATGATTAGAGGACGATTAACAAATTCAAATAATGATGTCCAAGAAAATGTTTTTTGGATTACAATGACCGACTTGCTTTTAGGCTTGGCGGTAATCTTTATTGTATTGTTCGTTCTTGCTATGACAGGATTTACTCAAGCTAAGTTACAAGAACAACAGCTAAAATCAGAAGTTGCCAAAGATTTAGCTCAAGAATTGAATGCTAAGAATATTAACGCTCAAATTGATTTATCAACAGGTGCAGTTAAATTATCAGACTTGCAACTGTTTGAATTGGGGAGTTATCAACTTTCAGAAGACGGAAAAGCCTTTTTAAATAAGTTTATTCCAATTTACTTAAATGCGGTATATTCAAATCCTAAAATTGCTGATAAAGTTGTAAATATTGTAATTCAAGGACATACAGATTCACAATCTTTTGCTGGTGTAAGTTCTAAGGATTTACAGTTTGTTAAAAATATGGAATTATCAACTCAACGTGCAAACGAAGTTGCAAAATATATATTCTATACGCCTTATAACAAAGCCTATAGTGCTAAGTTACATAAAATGCTAATTGTTGAGGGTAAAAGTTTTTCTCAACCGGTTATGGTAAACGGCAAGGAAGATTACAATAAGAGCAGACGTGTAGAATTGCAATTAGTTGTTAAAAATTCAAACCTACAAGATTTCATGGGGATAGTTAAATAATGAACTTGAATAATGAACAAAAAATCCTTGAAACAATTAATATGATTAAACTTCATCACTTGGATATTCGTACAGTTACGATGTCTTTAAGTTTGAGAGATTGCATATCTGATTGTGCTGATAGAGTTTATGAAAATGTTTACAACAAAATTACAAAGTATGCCAAAAATTTGTATAAATATGCACAAGATTTAGAAGATGAGTATTCGATTCCAATTATTAATAAAAGAATTGCAATTACTCCTGCCTCAATTTTGGGCGAATCTTGCAAAAATTTTGACTATGTTAAATTGGCACAAGTTTTAAACGATGCAGCAAAAGCTGTTAATGTAAACTTTATTGGTGGTTTTTCGGCTCTTGTTGAAAAAGGCTGTACTAAAGGTGACATTGCGCTTATTGAAAGTATTCCTGAGGCATTAGCTAAAACTGAATATATTTGCTCATCTGTAAATGTTGCAAGTTCAAAAGCTGGTATTAATATGGATGCTGTTTTAAAAATGGCAGACATCGTAAAAAAATCAGCTGAATTAACTGCTGATAAAGATGGCTTAGGGGCAGCAAAATTAGTTTGTTTCTGTAATGCTCCGAATGACAATCCTTTTATGGCTGGAGCGTTTACAGGTTACTCTGAACCAGAATGCGCACTGAATGTTGGTGTTTCAGGTCCAGGAGTTGTAATGGCT
>CALAFU010000317.1 GCA_937891325.1 uncultured Candidatus Melainabacteria bacterium
AATTAGAACCAATTTGCCTTTACGGTAATGAATTACACCAACTTTTTTAGAGGCTGTGATTTTCCAATTGTTTGAATCAAAAGGAATGATATCATTGTAAATTGTGCCGGCAATAGCTCTTGCTTTTTTAATATCGTATAAACCTTTGTATGAGTGATTTTTCACAATACAAAAGTGAGAATTTGGATTATATTCAATTGATTCAAATTTGGCAGGAATAAGAATTTTTCCGTTATAATTCATTAAACCTGTTTTACCGTTTAATTTCGATTTATAAATCCCATTTTTTCTGTCAAAATCAACAAAATCATCATAAACAGATTTTGAAACTTTTACGCCTTCTTCGTTTACTAAGGCACATTTTTTATCAGAATAAATTTTATACATTTTTTTGTATACAACGGTGTTGTCTTCTACACTCGGATATACTGAAAATTCTTCCGATTCTGTCTTTTTATGTTTGTAGGTATTATTTGCAATAACGTTTGTTGAAATATCTTTTTCATAATGTTTTTCTTCAACTCCAGCTGAACTAAACATATTTTTAAATATATTCAAATGTATTTTTGGAGCTTCATTTTCAATTGGCATACCAAAAGCATCTGTTTTTTTGACAGACATATTTGCTTTTACTGCCACGAAAACTAAAAATATTAATAAAATTGCATATACAACTAAAGATTTTTTCTTCATTTTTTACCCGTAAATAATAATACCAATGATACTCAAAATATGAATTGGTGTCAAATTGAACTGTTTATGCTACACTAAAGAAAAACAGTGAAAGGTAGCTTATTTCAATGAATATTTGCGTTATTGGTACAGGATATGTAGGTTTAGTTGCAGGCACTTGCCTTGCAGAAATGGGAAACACAGTTGTTTGCGTTGATAATAATGAAGAAAAATTAGAAAAACTTAGAAATGGTGTCGTTCCAATTTTTGAACCTGGGTTAGAGGAAATGATTAAATCTAATACCTCAGAAAATCGCCTATCTTTCTCTAATAACTTAAAATCCGCTGTTGAAAATTCTACAATATGCTTTATCGCTGTTGGAACACCTCAAGGTGAAGACGGTTCTGCGGATTTAAAATATGTTTGCAATGTAGCTGAAGAAATTGGTAAAGCTATTAACGGATATAAAGTTATCGTAGATAAATCAACCGTTCCCGTTGGAACTGCTGAAAAAGTTACAGAAATAATCAAAAAACAAACGTCACACGAATTTGATGTAGTTTCTAACCCAGAATTTTTAAAACAAGGCGCTGCGGTTGATGACTTTTTAAAACCGGACAGAGTTGTTATCGGTTCAAACTCTCAACGCGCAACAGAAATCATGCAAGAACTTTATGCACCATTTTTAAGAACAGGTAATCCTGTTATCATTATGGACGTAAAATCAGCAGAAATGACAAAATACGCGGCGAATTCTTTCCTTGCAGTTAAAATTTCTTACGCAAACGAAATAGCAAATATTTGCGAAAAAGTTGGTGCAAATGCTGAAATGGTAAGAATTGGTATGTGCTCTGATAAACGTATCGGTTCACAGTTCCTATTCCCAGGGTTGGGATATGGCGGAAGCTGTTTTCCAAAAGATGTGAAAGCTCTTATTAAAACTGCAAGCGAAAACGGTTGCAAAGCGGATTTAATTTCTTCTGCCGACAGCGTTAACAAACGTCAAAGATTATTATTTATTGATAAAATCACAAACTATTTTGGTGAAGATTTATCGGACAAAACCTTTGCGGTATGGGGCTTAGCTTTCAAACCTAAAACTGACGATATGAGAGAAGCACCATCAATTACAATTATTAATGCGTTGCTTGAAAAAGGGGCAAAAATTCGGGCATACGACCCTAAAGCAATGCAAACTGCAAAATATCATTTTGCTGATAAAATCACTTATGCAAACAGTTCTTACGAAGCTTTAGAAAACACTGATGCTTTATTGCTTTTGACTGAATGGAATGAATTTAGACGTCCAGATTTTGACAAAATAAAAGATTTGCTAAAAACACCAATCATTTTTGACGGTAGAAACCAATACAATAGAAAATCTTTAGAAGAAAATGGTTTCACATATTTCAGTATTGGTAACGCGTAGAAGGATTTAAAATAGTACCACTACTAAAAAAGGTGTTCATCTACAGTGAAAACAAAATCTATTTTATACTCCTAAATATTATGAATTATAGATAATTTAAATTTAGAGTTTTAATAATTTATCCAAAAGTAAAGCCTTGCATGTGATGCAAGGCAAATGAATTAGTGTACATGCATGCTATACCCATGTTCTAGAGCATGGCAATCATGTAAACATGCTGTAACATTACGTTTTAGAGTTTTCTATTTTTGAGGTAATAAAACTACTCTTAAAATTCCATCATTTGCATCGTAAGGAGTCTTTATAAATTCAACAATGTGTTCAAAATTTCCATCTTCAAAAATATCTTGATCTTGTGATGTAACTTCGCTATACCAAGCGTTGAATATTGCAAATTGGGTTGGATTTTCCTTTGCATATCTCCTAACTTTTTTAGTAAACTTTGTAAAATCTTCACTGCCACCATTGAAATCTGTTTCAACAATAACATTTGGTTCTAATTCAAACAGTTCTCTATATTTCGGTGGTTCAATTTGTTCATAAACTAAAACGTTATTCTTTTTGTAATTTATAGCATCAGCATTTGAAACTTGAGTTAAACTTCCATATACATTTTTAAACTTCCATAAATTGTTATAATCCATGTGAGAAATTGTATATAAAAGCCCAAAAGACAAAATTATATTTATAAATTTATATCGCCATTTCAACATAAATAATGTAGCTATTAACGCAATACTTAATGGATAAATCAGCATAAAATAGTATTCCATAATAATCGCTCTAATTGAACTAATCGTAATATTTACAACTAAAAACCCAAATACTGCATAAATCAAATAAAATACAAATTCGCGTTGTTTTATATCTATTTGCAAGAATAATTTATCTTTCCAACGATAAGAAGCAATTACAAAAACACAAGAAAGAATTAAGACAGCCAAAGCTATTTGCCAATTACCGAACATTGCCCTCAAGGCTCTTAAAAATACATCTAAGCACATATCTTGTAACCAAACATTAAACTTTGGATTTAAAATTGCCTTTGACAAAAAAGTTTTGAATAAATATGGCAAAAAAGTTAATCCAATAAGTATATGCGCGCCTACAAAAATAGCAAAACCTTTTAATTTTTCTTGATATTTTGTTGATATATACCAAATTCCATAGATAAAGTTTACTATTAGTAAAATCGTACCATATAGGTGATTATTGAATATCATGCCAGAAAACAAAATGAATAAAAATGTATTCAAAAAGTTCATTTTTTCTAGCATTTTAAACATAAAATAAACTACTAATGGTGTTAATAAACAAGATAAAGAAAACGCTCTATAATCTTGTGCATAATTTATGTGAAAAATAGATACTGTTAACAAAAACGATGCCAATATCGCTGTCTTTGTATTAATTCTAGTTTTAATCAATAAATATAAAGTGAAGATTGAACCTACGCTGAAAATTAATGGCAAGGTTCTTAACCACTCAATTGTATTAGGTACAAAAGACTGCCATAGCCTTGAAATTAAAGCGAAAAATGGTGGATTTCCTGGGTCAAAAAATATATCGCTAAAAGGATTTGATATATCACCCGTAATAGTAGCTGTATAACACTCATCCCACCACATCGGATATTCAGTAAATAAATTAAATCTCAAAAATATAGCAAGCAATGTTATTGCTAGTAAAATTATTGTTGTTGGAATTTTTAATCGTTCGAATTTTAAACTACAAATTCCGACAATAAATAAAATCCATGGTATAAAATACAATGTAAATGCAGAATAAAAAAACGACAAAAATACAACAGCAACAGCATTATAATTACCTTTATAATTCATATATTTAGCATTTTGAAACTTTTTAACTTCCTGTGGCAAAATAATTTGATTATATTTTTGTCCGTTAATATCTATTTGTTTTTTTTCAAATGTCTTTACTTGGTTATTATTAAAATAAAAGTGTTTCCTTCCAATAAAGATATTACTTGTTGCAATATAATTCCTCAAATCAAACCCAAAACCTGCTGGATAAATTATTGATAGTTCTTTATATTTTTTATTGCCGATTGTATTAGAATAATAATTTGTAATTGTTAATGGGTTTTTAGTGTGAATTCTTGAAATAAAATTAAACTTTTTATCATCACCCAAATAAAGTTTGATTGGAATTCCGTTAAAATCTGGAGTTTCAATATTGATAACAACATCATCATAAATTCCGTTAAAATAAGGAACTTTTAAATTATCGAAGTTTTTAAATGCAATAAACGCAAAACTAAAAATAGAAACACAGAGCATACAAATTGCTAATATATTCCTATATCTTCCAAAGAAACTACGGCTTACACTCAAAATCTTATACATAAATAGAAAATATCATGAACAAAAACATTATATAACTCTAAGTTAAGTTGAATTAAGCAAACATAAATTAACGCAAAAAAAAAGACCTTATGAATAAGGTCTGTCCGTTTAAATAAGAAGAGAGAGCTTTATATTATTATGGTAATAATATACTATAATTAATTTTATTTTGCAAGTACTTTTTTAACTTATGTAAAGATTACAAGATAAAAATTTTATAGAATTTAAAAATATTGTGTTATTATAGACAAGTAGGATATTAAAAAAGGAGACATAGTCATAGCAGGCGAAGATAATAGATACGGTCAAAAAAGAGACAGTAAAGATAAAGTTATAATGAATGAACGCATTAGAGTTCCAGAAGTACGCTTAATCGGTGAAGATGGAGCTAATCATGGCGTAGTAAAAACATCTGAAGCATTACAAATGGCAGAAGATGCAGATTTAGATTTAGTATTAATCAATCCAAACCAAAATCCGCCTGTTGCAAAAATCTTAAACTATGGCAAATACAAGTACGAAATTGAAAAACGTGCTAAAGAAGCTAAGAAAAAACAACATACTGTTGATGTTAAAGAAATTAAGATTAGATACAAGATTGATGTCCATGACTATCAAGTAAGAATTAACAATATCAAAAAATTCATCTCACAAGGCAATAAGGTTAAAGTTATTGTAATGTTGAGAGGTAGAGAAATGCAACACTCAAAACTTGCATTCGACTTAGCAAACAGATTCGTTGAAGACTTGAAAAACGAGCCAATGACAATTGAAAAGAAACCCCAAATGGAAGGTAGAAACGTAACATTGTTGATTGGTCCTCAAGCATAAATAAAAACTTGACGAATAAAATTTATAATGTAGAATAGAAACATACCAACAAGCAAATAGGACATGCCGCGTTAGCTCAGTTGGTAGAGCAAGGGACTGAAAATCCCTGTGTCCTTGGTTCGATTCCGAGACGCGGCACCACTTTAAAAGACCTAGTAATAGGTCTTTTTTGCTATGTCTCGACAATCTCTCGCCTTTGGCTCGTTTGGTTCTCACCTCTCTACAAAGTGACATTTAGTCACTGTAATTTAATGAGTAGTTTGGTTTGCTGTACTTTAACGAGTAAATTGGTTATAACAGGAAGTGTGGTATTTTTGTGAAATGAGGCTGTAATGGAAAGCATGGTTTGATTTGTACGGCTAGAACGATTTATTTGGGAAATGAGGCTGTACGAGCGAGTTTTAGAGGTCGGAAAAATCAAACTACCCGTACACCAAACTGAGCCAAAACGTGCTTTTGCGATGCTGTACGGGTAGATTGATATATTTGTCCTTTGAATGATTATACTTGGTTTTTACGACCGTTTTTGAGTTGTACGGATAGAATGAGCCAAATGGGAAAAGCCTGTTTTGAAATTTTGCTCCGAAAGAGTGCCGAAAAATTAGGGAAAAATTTTTTTCAAAATTCCTGTGACATGAAAATTTCTAATTGATTCGGAAACGACACAAAGCTCGGAATTGGTGTTCCAATTCTTTTAATTCAGAGGTAATGTGTCACTACCATGAATGAAAATGAAAATACTACATATATAAATATAAATAAGGTGGCTGAAGCAAAAGGTTTAAAATCAAATCGTTCTTTACGATTAGAGATTAATAAACCTGAAAGTAAATATATTGCTCGTGAAGTAAAAGTCAATGGAGGAACATCTTATGAGATTCTTTACTCCTCTTTAGAACCAAAGATACAAGAAAAACTTCGTGAAGGTAATCCAACCGATTTATGTTCCAGAAACTGCAACAAAGGAAGAAGAAAACAAAATTAAAGAACAATTAAGACAAACATTGTTGAGCTTAGGTTAATTTTTTAGAACTTTTAAGTTTTAATTATATTATGAAATCAACATGAGAGGTTGTAGTGGCAATTATTAAAGATGAAAACGGTTTAAATATATTTTATATTCCCGCAACAGGAAATAATGAAGGCTTTGAACTTCCAAGTATGGATGCCTATTTTCTAACCTTAAATGAAGAATCTTATGCTTTTTCTAACATTACCAAGGAAGGATGTCATACTAATAATTATTTTGATGGAACGTTTATACAAAATAATCCCAATGAGTTTGGGGTTATATTAGGACACGAATTTAGTCCTTTTATATACCGAGGGCAAAATAAAGATTATAGACGTTTTGTTCCAACTGCAAATCGATATGGTTGGCTTAAGCGAGAAAAAATAAGAAAATGCATAGATTGGGTTAAAAAACAAGAATTTCTGCAATTATTTAAAGCTACGCCTTATTACAATCGCTGTCAAAATTTTCAAGTATTAAACTGCAAATTTAAGTTTGATTTAGAAGCGGTAGCTCAACACTATGAGTTTATGTCTAATTATTTGGATATTACAAAAGATTTATTTGTTGCTATGTTTTTTGCCTATACATATCAGAAAGATGGGATATA
>CALAFU010000318.1 GCA_937891325.1 uncultured Candidatus Melainabacteria bacterium
TCAATGATTTATGCGGCAATTATCAACCCTAACCACTCACCATTAAAATTAGGTATTGACTACACAGGTGGTACAATCCTTCAATATTCAGTTGACCAAAAAGTTGACAACAACAAATTGGCTGATTTAAGAACTAACTTGATTAACGCAGGTGTTGATTCTCCAGCATTGCAAATTATTAACGTTAGTGATGATAAAAAATCAAAAACTCAAGATATTATTTCTATCAGAACAAAGTTCATTGAAGGTATGGACAAAGAAAACGTAGTATCTAACGTAACTTCAGTAATGCAAAAAGAATATAAAAATTCTGAATTGCTAACAACAAACTCAATTGGACCTACATTGGGTAAAGAATTATTTAAAAATTCTTTAATCGCGTTAGGTTTAGCATGTTTAGGTATCGTCGTTTACTTGTCATTCAGATTCCAATTTGATTTTGCCGTATGTGCAATTCTAGCCTTGATGCACGACGTTGTATTTGTAGTTGGTGTATTCGCATTGTTAGGCTTGTTCTGTGGAGTTCAAGTAGACGGTTTATTCTTAACTGCGATATTAACCGTAATCGGTTTCTCTGTACACGATACAATTGTTGTATTTGACCGTATTCGTGAAAACTTAAGATATTATGCTAAGAAAATGTCATTCGGTGAAATCGTAAACGCTAGTGTTACTCAAACAATGGCAAGAAGTATTAATACATCATTAACAACATTGATTACATTAATGGCGTTGTACTTCTTCGGTGGTGTAACTACTAGAGATTTCGTTTTAGCAATGATTTTAGGTATTGCAATTGGTACTTATTCAAGTATTTTCTTTGCAAGTATGTTGATTGATTTCTGGAGAGATAAGAAAGGTCAACCTAAAAGAGCATAACAAACGCTAAAGTTTAATAATATTATTGATTGCATGCTACGAATTGTTAAAAGTTTGTAGCATGCTTTCGTTTTCTGATAAAATGGGAAAAGATTGGGGAAATAGATAAATGAAGAAAATATTATTAACTTTGATTATATTTGCGCTAGGGCTTAATGTCCAAGCGGCTACTGTTTGGTTGAATGATGCAAGAAGTATATTTCAAGCTAATTCAGCTGTAATTATGGCGGTTAATATCCGTAATTTTAATGCTAAAGATTTGAATAAAAATGGTATTATTGAAGAAAATTTAGGTGAAGAAAGAGGCAACTTTATCAATGCAATTGATAGATTAGACCAATTATCTTTGCAAGGTGTTAATACAATTCACTTGTTACCGATTACACCTGTTGGAAAAATAAAAGCTATTGGTACTGCAGGCTCATTGTATGCACTAAATGGCTTTGATGATATCAATCCTCAATTGGCAAGTAAAAAATCAAAATTAAAACCAAAACAACAAGCAATCAGATTTATTGATGAAGCTCATAGACGTAAAATTAGAGTTATTGTTGATTTACCGTCTTGTGCATCTTATGATTTTTACTTAAAACATTCTGATATGTTTTTGAAAAAAGATATTGCGACTCCAATAATTCCAGCAGATTGGACAGACGTTAGAGTTTTGAATGTTGGTCGTAATGGTCGTTTAAACTTAGATGTTGTAAACGAATACAAAAAGTTTATTGATATGATGATTTCAATTGGTGCAGACGGTGTTGTAGCTAATAATGCATCAATGAAACCTTATGACTTTTGGGTTGAATTAATCTCGTATGCACGCGCTAAAAGCCCTCAGTTTTTGTTTTTAGCACAGGCTACAGACGTTGATACTCCAATGACAAAAAACTTTGAATTTACGCCTTATAACAAACTTTTAGAAGCAGGTTTTGACGGTTATTATGGTGGATATTCAAGATTTAATGATTGGAAGGTCGCAAAAAATCTTTATGACCAAGTATTTTTTAACCAAAAATTATTCTCAAAATATAAATTAATTAAATCAAGCATAGGTAGTTTTGCGACTTTAGACTCTGTAAGTCCGATTTTAATTAATGGACCTCAATACTCAATCATGATTGCATGGTTAAACGCAACATTACCATTAAATTCTTATTTTGTAGACGGTTTTCAATTTGGTGATGATTACTTATATCCTTGGGA
>CALAFU010000319.1 GCA_937891325.1 uncultured Candidatus Melainabacteria bacterium
TAGGTTGACCAGAACTTAAAAGTCCATACGCCCATGAATTCCAATTGTTTATATCTATCATTTCACTCCAAGGTGTAACGATAGTCTCCATATATTGTCTTTTTGCATTATTTTTATCAAGTATAGAGATTGAACTATCTTCATCGTTTTTTAATTCAGCTATAATACTCAAGATTTTTTTTGTAATAACAGATACTCCCTCTTTTGAATCAAGAGCATACATATCAGCAAATAGTGGAGAAACTTTTAAGATATCATTATATTCTATATTATGCCATATAGGTATTATTAAATCTTTCTTCGTTGCATTTTTTCTTGCGACAAGAGCATTCAATTCATTTTGTGTCCATTCTTTCTCAAAAAAGTTATGACTAAAAATAACTATACCTGCAATAGAAGACGATAAACCCTTATCAATTTCCTTTCTTAAACTATTACCAGCTCTGATTGTAAACTCATCATACCAAACTTTGAGTCCACTATCTTTTAAACATTTAGCCAATTCTCTTACAAAATCATCTTTATCTTCTGATGCGTGTGATATAAAGCAATCATATTCTTTTTCCATTCAGTATTCCTTAAAAACATAAAATTATTCAGCAATAAATAAATTTTAGCACAGAAATAGAAAGGTTAAACCTTTAAAGAGTTTGCCCGAAATAATCAAACCAAGTGTTACAAGAAATCATTTCATGTGTTCTTTTACATTTTCGTTGGCGGAGTCCTTCACCTCTTCCTCCATTTAGAACCTTGGTTTTTACCAAGGTTCTTTTTGTAAATTAATGTTATAATTTTTGAGTTAGCTATCAATTATAATTTTTACGAGGCTTTATTTTAGTATAATAATTTTAAGGTAAAAGTATGTTTAATAAGATTTCATCAATAAATTTTAATCAAAATCAACCAACAACAAGTACATCTTCAGTTGCTACAACTTCTGAAAATACTAGTATTTTTGGAAATGATATTGTAAAAGATGAAAAAGTTAAGTTGACAAAAGAGGAAAAACAAGCGATTAAAGCCGCTCAAAAAGCTGAACGCGAACGAATTAAAAATACTCCTGACGGAATTATTCAAGGCGGAAAACAAGGTTCAAGCGCTGGCGATTGTTGGCTATTAGCTCAAATGAATTCTATGTCAAAAACTGATTGGGGTAAAGAAGCGTTAAAAAATGCTATTACTCAAGAAAAAGATGGCAGTTTCACTGTACATTTTGAAGGTGCAAAAACAGATATTAAAATATCACCTGAAGAATTTAGAAAAGCTCAAAAAAATAGTGATTTTTCAAGTGGTGATGCTGATGCATTATTATTAGAAATGGCTGTAGAAAAGCATTTTAAAGCTGAAAACATCAATGACGGCTCTATTAAAGGAAATGATTTAGCCGGCGAAGATTCTTTACAGTTCTTATTAACAGGTTCTAAAGGGCTGCAAACAACCAAAGAACAATATTATGAACCAATATTACAGCTAATGGGACGAAATCCAGGAAATAATGCTGGAATTGCTGCAACGTATACCTTCTTTGATAATAATCAAGGTCCGAATGGTACAAGTCATGTTTTGTCTGTACAGCAAGTTGTTTTAGACAAAAAAGGCAAGGTTAAAGAGGTTGTGCTTTTAGATTCGTATAGACCAGACGAAACATTTACAAAATCATACGGGCAGTTTGTAAGTGAATTGCAAGGCTTTGGTTTTACAACTCCACCGAAATCAGCGCAAAAGAGTAAATAATTATGCAGTTTTGTATAAGAAAATTTGTTGAAGAAGATAGGTCTGAAATTCTTTCTATGATGAAGGTTTTCTACTCTTCTGATGCCGTTTTTACGAACGGAAGTGACGAAATTTTCGAGTGTGATTTTAATGCGTGTGTAGGAAATAGTCCATTTGTTGAGGGGTATGTATTAACCGATAATGGCAAAATTCTTGGATATGCAATGTTGGCAAAGAGTTTCTCTACTGAGTTTGGCAAACCTTGTATTTGGCTGGAAGATTTGTATTTAAAACCTGAATTTAGAGGAAAGGGAATTATTCCCAAAGTTATTAAATACTTTGAAGATAATTACAAAGACTGTGTTTTACGTTTAGAAGTAGAAGACGAAAATTCTCATGCTGTTCATGTTTACGAAAAAGCAGGTTTTTCTCGTTTACCTTATGTTGAGATGAAAAAAGACGTATAAATTTATACCGACTTGGTGAATACAATATTTTTGTAAACCTTGCAATATTAAGTTTGGAGGGTTTATAAAATGATTAAAGAACTTGATATAACAAATTTTGACAATGAACTTAAAAAAGGACTTAAATTAGTTGAATTTTATGCTCCTTGGTGTGGGTTTTGCAATAGACAAGAACCAATTTTAGAAGAATTAGATAAAATCTGGATTGGTAAGGTTGACACAGATGACAATAGAAATATAGCCCAAAAATTCAGAGTAAGCTCTCTTCCAACTTTTATTTTATTCAAAGAGGGCAAAGAGGTTGACCGATTTTTAGGGCTACATTCAAAATTTGATTTAATGGACAGATTAAACAAGCATATTGCAAACTAGGCTTTTTTAGCGATATAAACGCAATAGCGATTTTCGTTATCGACTTTTTCGCTTAGAATTGCAAAGCCTGCAATTTCTGCCATATTTCTGATATTATCAACATCTTTTTCTTCTTTTTGAACTTTTTTATTTGAAAAATCTTCAAAAAGTTCATCGACAGTTTTGATATTGTAATCAGTATTTTGAGTGGTAAAAATGAAGTATCCTTCTGGATTTAGAGACTCATAAACATGTCTAAGAATATATTCAATTTGAACTTCATCTTTGCAAATCGTGTCAAAATATCCAGATAAAATCATAATGTCAGGTGCACCGACAAAGTCATATGTTCTATCGTTAGTGATGTCACTACGTCTAAATGAGGTTTTGACATTTTTGAAAGCACGCAAAGGCTCTCTCAATTCGTATTGAGATTTAATATCTTTGTCAATAAATTCAATTTCTAATCTATCGTTGTTGTAGTGCTTTAAGTTTTCAACCAAATAATTGCTATATCCGCAAGCTAAATCGCAGATTTTAACGGTTGAATAAGCCCGTTTATCAAAGAATTCGTGCAAGGTTTCATTAAGTGCATCTGAAATGTTTGCCTTACGACGTCTAATTGCATCCCAAATAGCGTTTGTTACAAACTTCTTATCAAGCCAAACGCCTAATGCATTTTCGCCTGTTGGTTTATTTTTATAAATATGGTTCAAAACAGCAGCAGATTCTAGACCAAACTTCTTCTCAAGTTGCAAACCTGTGCTGTATGGTCCAACTGTTTCGACTATAAATTTATTCCATAACGTTTTCAGCTTCATCCTTGAATCTCCTCTTATCATTTAAGTGCTTCCTCTATAATATCTCAATGCCCACTTTTTGAGGTTTTTAAACATGTCTGATAGAAAGTTGTTCTTAATATTTATTAACAATAGCTAAAGTTCAATGTTAATAAGGACGATATATATTTGGTAAGAGCATGAATTGTTAATTGGAGGTAAGCCT
>CALAFU010000320.1 GCA_937891325.1 uncultured Candidatus Melainabacteria bacterium
TGGAAACTTTCCTGGGGTAACAGTTGACAGAACTGACGGTGTAATCAAGCGTCACAGCGACGTTACAATCACCGACCTTCCAGGTATTTATTCACTTTCACCATACAGCAACGAAGAAATTGTAACTAGAAATTTCATTTTAAACGAAAAGCCTGACGGCATTATTAACATTGTTGATGCGACAAACATTGAGCGTAATTTGCTTTTGACTATGCAACTAATCGAGCTTGATATCCCTATGGTAATCGCATTAAATATGATGGACGAGGTTGAAACTGCAGGCGGAAGCATTGATATCAATGGTTTAGAAGCTCGTTTAGGAGTTCCTGTTGTACCAATTTCGGCATCAAAAGAACAAGGTTTGCAAGAACTTGTAGAGCATGCCATTAACGTTGCAAGATACGAGGAACACCCTGGACGTTTAGATTTTTGCGACCACAATGTCAAGAATGAAGATTCAATCCACAGATGTATTCACTCGATTTGTCACTTAATTCAAGATCACGCAGAGGCTTTGCATATTCCTTTAAGATTCGCGGCAACAAAACTTGCAGAAGGCGATACCCTTGTTGAAGATGCGCTTCATCTTGATCAAAACGAAAAAGACACAATTTTACACATTGTCGAAGAAATGGAGCAAGAACGAGGCTTAGACCGCGAAGCCGCTATTGCTGACATGCGATTTTCTTTCATTGAAAGGCTTTGTGACGAATTTGTTCAAAAGACTTCTGACGCACCAAGTCATAAAATGACAGTTATGGCAGACAAAATTTTAACAGGTAAATACACTGCTGTACCTGCATTTTTGCTAATTATGGCAGTAATTTTCTATTTGACATTTGGTCCATTTGGTTCGTTTTTATCTGATGTAATGAATTACGTAATTAATTTTGTCACAATAAAAACTGATATGGCATTAACAGCTTATG
Source organism: uncultured Candidatus Melainabacteria bacterium (assembly GCA_937891325.1). GTDB lineage: Bacteria > Cyanobacteriota > Vampirovibrionia > Gastranaerophilales > Gastranaerophilaceae > UBA6984. The sequence continues at coordinate 930 of CALAFU010000320.1, forward strand.
GCTTGAACGAGGTCGTTCATTCATTAATTATAAACGGTATTTTTGCAGGTGTAGGAAGTGTTTTGAGCTTTTTACCAATCATCGTAATTTTATTCTTCTTCCTATCAATTTTGGAAGACACAGGCTATATGGCACGTGTAGCGTTCGTAATGGATAAAGCGCTAAGAAAAATGGGACTTTCAGGCAGAAGTTTCGTACCTATGCTAATCGGCTTTGGTTGTAGCGTTCCTGCGATTATGGCATCAAGAACTTTGCCTTCTGAACGTGATAGAAAAATGACAATTTTGTTAACTCCGTTTATGAGTTGTTCGGCAAAACTTCCTATTTACGCGTTGTTTACAGCTGCATTTTTTGCAAAAGACCAAGTTTGGGTAATTTTAGGCTTGTATTTAATCGGCATAATTGTCGGTATAATTACCGCTTTGATAATGAAGACCTTCTTCTTTGTTGGTGAAGGTGTTCCGTTTGTAATGGAATTACCAAATTACAGAATGCCAAGCGCAACAAACATTTACAGATTAATTTATACAAAAGCAAAAGACTTTATCACAAAGGCATTTACAATAATCTTTTGGGCAACAATCATAATTTGGTTCTTGCAAACTTTTGATAGCAGATTAAATTTGGTTGTAAACTCATCAGACAGTATGCTTGCGGTATTAGGTAACTTTATAACACCAATCTTTAAACCTCTAGGCATTGCGGATTGGAGAATTTCAACAGCCTTCATTACAGGTTTTATGGCAAAAGAAAGCGTTGTAAGTACTTTGACAATCTTGTTAGGTGGCGATGTAAATGCATTACCACTTGTATTTACAAAACTTACAGCCTTTGTATTCTTGGTATTTTCACTATTGTATACACCTTGTGTTGCAGCAATAGCAACAGTAAGACGAGAACTAGGAAAGCGTTACGCACTATTAGTAGTACTTTTCCAATGTTCAGTAGCTTGGTTTGTAGCTTACTTGGTGTATAGACTAGGAGTAATGTTCCTATAAAGCTAACTATAATGTAAAGAATGTTACTATTTTTCAAAATTTTGCATATTGAAGACGTAATATTTTTTATATTATAATATAATTTAGTTAACAAGTTAGGTCTTTAGGTTTATGGTGAATAATTCATATCAAGTAAATAAAAGGCAAGATATCGCTATAAATATATTCATAGCAACAATTTTCGTGCTTGCTTTGGTAGGTGTTTTCACTTTATTTCACCTAATGACAACACAAATTAAATCTTCTGAAAAAATTACCTCAGAGGTTGCACAACAATTGTCGTACAACGTGCATAACCGTATTGTGGGCGATTTGCAAGTATTGGAAATGATTGCAAGCTCAATTGGCTATGATGTAAAAAACTTTAAGCCAAAAGATTTGACTGCATACTTAACAACAGGCGGAAGACAAGCATCATTCAAGGCTTTTTCTTTTATAAAACTTGACGGTACAGCTTATACTGCGGTTAGAGATGAAGGTGTAAAACCTGTAACAAATATGGCAAAAATGCCTTGTTTTAAGGTTGCAAAAGCTGGCTCTACTTGTTTTGACAGGGTTCAAGAAGTTCCAACAAACGGTGTAGAAACATTTAGAAACGTTTATGCTGTTCCTATTTTCTACAATGCAAAAGAAGTAGGCGTTTTATCAGCTGTAATCAGAGCCGACGTATTCAAAAACATTTTGGATATCAACACCTTTAACCAAACTGCATTCAGCCATATTATCAAGAACAACGGCGATTACGTACTTCGTTCTGATAATCCTGCGGTTGATGATACCGCAAACTTTTTTGACCAAAATATAAAATTCGTAAACGTAAAAAGTGATATTGTAAAACAACAAATTAAAGACAACAATAGCGGTGTTTATTGGACTTATTTAGACGGTCAATTCTGGTTATTTGCCTTTACTCCTGTATCATACAATGATTGGCAACTGCTGTTATTCGTTCCAGGAAAGGTTTTGGCGCTAAGCGTTGTTGAAATTATTTTCTTCACTATTGGTATTATGTTAGCAATAAACTGCTTGCTATTCTTGATTTTGAAACGTATTGATATGCTTCAAAAGAAGAATAATGAAGAAATGATGAAACTTGCATTTGTTGATGAAATTACAGTTGGTCCAAACAAGGCTAAATTCTATCTAGAAGCACAAAAAATTATTGAAAATATCTCAGCAAATGACAAGTATGCGCTTGTATTAATGGATATTACTAAATTTAAGGTTATAAACGAGATTTACGGCTTTGATATAGCAAATACCATTTTGAAAGATTTATACGAAATTATTAAGAAAAACTTGCCTACTGACACTCTTTTGGCACGTTCTTTCGCAGCCAATTATTTGTTTATAATTAAATACGAAGAAGAAAGCGACATTAACACAATTATTGATAAAATTCACCAAGATATTGAAGATTTCAATAATAACGTAATGCCAGATTTAAAATCAACACAAAATAACAAGGTTGCAGCTAAATTAGTGCCACTGTTTGGCGTTTACTTGATGAATGATGTTACAGTACCTATTAACATTATGTGCGACCGTGTAAGCCTTGCTAAACGTACAATTGC
>CALAFU010000321.1 GCA_937891325.1 uncultured Candidatus Melainabacteria bacterium
ATGATTGTCATCAACAACTTCAAAAGATTGAGAACGACCCATTAAGACATTGCCTTTTGCATCTGTAACCTTGTAATCAATGATACGATTGCCTTTTGGGTCATCTTCGTATAAGAATTGAGTTCTTGTACCGTCTTCAGATTTCATATCTTTTTTGATAGATTTTATGCCTGTTTTCTTGTCTACAGTGGCTTTTGCAAGTTGTTCCTTCTTACCATTTGCATAAACAACTTCAACATCATACACACCTTTGATTTCAGACGGTGTCATAATTTCTTGTTTAACCATTTTCCCGTCTTTGTCTTTTGTTGTAACAACTTGTTTGTCAGTAACTAAGAATCTAGTTTTTGAGTCATAGTTTTGAATTTTTTCAATTTCTCTGTTGTTTTTATAATCTTTTGTGTGAGTTTTTACTTGTACAGGGAAATGACCAGATTTTTTTGTTTCAGTTTCTTCTAGCAATTTTCCACTATCTGCATCAAATTTGTAATACTTGCCAAGAGGAGTTTGAGCGGAGATAGTTTCTTCTACACTTGACAAATTATCAGGTTCAAAACCAATTGTAAATTCTTTTAGTGGCTCAAATTTGTTTTGAATAAAGCGTGTAGCTTCTCGTCCGTTTGGAATACTGTCCATAGCTTTAAATACGCGGTCATAAAACTCTGGACCTTCAGCTCTTTCGTTTTTCATTTGATAAATTGGTGCCATGTTATATAAATCGAAGTCAGAACCATCTTTAAAACGTTTTACAACGTCAACATCAATTGCACCTTGTTTATACAAATATTTGAATTGGCAAGTCTCTGCAAAATCATAAGTTTTGCCGTCACCATTATTTAATTGAGTAAATTCAGACATAGCCCTTTGAATATCTTCATCTGAACGCTTTTGAAAAGTGTCTTGAATTGGTTCATTCAAATCTGCATATTTGCCTTGTTTTTGTGGGGCTTTGTTACTGCCAATTTTGGGTAAATTTATTTTAATTCCACCGATTTCCATTTTTCTTATCCCTAATAGAATTGTTTTTCTTTAGTATAGCATTTTTTATTGATTTTTACAATAAAATGTTACGATTGTAATGCAAATTTATCTATCAATTTCGTAAATGAAGTGAACATCATCGCTATAACTAGTTTTGAACACATTGCCGTTGGTGTTTTTTAGTTCAGGTGGTATTCTTGTTGCACTGTTTATAATAAAGTAAAGATGTTTTGCTTGATATTCGTTTTCAGTGTCAGTAATAACGTTCTTTTCAAAGCTATAATAATCGCGAATACGCTTAGGTGTAATCTGTAAATAATATTTTTGACTCGGATTTTCTTTCGCTCTTGCGTTTACAAGTGATACTACGTTTTCAAAACTATTGTCGGTTTTCCAGCTGTTGTTATAGGTTTGTGAATGTATCATAAATAATGAAATTAAGACTAATGCAAGCCTTGCTATTATTTGTTTGTTGTTTATAAATAAATTGCTTAAGATTACTGCAAAAAATGCGATATAAAGTGGATAAAGCGCTATAAAATAGTATTCTGTTAATAGTGGTCTTACGAACGATACCAAAATCGCGATTGTCCAAAATGTAGAAAGTGTGAAAACTCCATATTTTACGAAAGTTTTTTCGCTTGTAATTTTTTTGTTCTGCTTGAAATAAATTACACAAAGAATAACGAATATTGCTAAAACTAGTATGTTGCCAAAGTTTGCGCTTAAACAATTAATAATAACCTCAAATGAAGTTGGCAAAATGTGAGAATTGAAGCCTATTCTGCCTGTTAAGGTTTGAATAAAGTTCAATAACAAGTAAGGTACAAGCGTTAAAAATATGATGACATTGCAAAGTGTGAATTTAAAATACTTTGCGGTGTTTTCCTTGTTTTTTATAAATGAAACTATTGCATAAACGAAATTTGTTAAAAGCATAAATATCCCGAAAAGATGCGTATTTATCATAATTGAGCTTGTCAAAATGAATTTTAACGAATTCTTTTTATTGAAATCCTTTAGTAAATCAAAAAATGACATAATGACAAATGGCACAATCAACAGAATCAGTGAATATCCGCGTAATTCTTGAGAATAACAGATATGATAAATTGAAATTGATGCAATAAAGGTTGCCAATAAACTTGCTTTTGTTGTCGAAAATTTCTTTGTTAATAAATATATTCCAAATACCCCAATCGTGCCTAAAACAAAAGGTATTAGGCGCATATATTCAATTGTAGTTTTAGCAAAAAGCGTATAAATTTTTACTAAAAGATAGAAAAAAGAAGGATTGGCGGGGTCTAAAAATATTGAATTCCATGGATATATGTGACTTGCAGGTAAATTTATTACAAAAACCTCGTCCCACCAAAGCGGATATGCGGTCAGTTTGTTAAATCTGCAAAGTATGGCAAGTGCGAAAACTCCACCAAGTAGCCATTTTTCGTGAATTTTAATTTTGTTTTCAAGTAGAAAGAACCCTGCAATTAAGAAAATCCAAGTTATAACAAAAAATCTTAAGTTATAAAATAGTGCTAAAAAACTTACTATAATAGCGTTTAAGTTCCCTTTGTAATTGCTTTCGATTGGTAAATTTATCACGTTATTAGAAATTTTTAAATCCGAATTATTGTAGTGATAAAATTTTCTTCCGACAAAAATGTCAATATTTGAAATGGCTGAAATGATATTGTCAGCGCTAGAAAGAGCTATTTTATCAACTTTTCCATAAAGAGTTTTATTTAAAACGATAGTTTTACCATTACTTGAACTTTGTGAAAACACCTCGTCATTGATTTTTAAATCGTGTTTAAATTTATTATTTAATTCAACATTTACAGCAACGGGTGTGAATAATCCGTTCAAATATGGAATATTAAATTCCTCGTAATTCAAGCAAATGCTAGTGATAAAGCTCAATAGCCCAAATGTTAAACAAATTATTCCAAATATCTGTTTTTTCATAAATACCCTAATCTTTTCACTATTTTACAATAAAAATTAATTTTGTTTTTATAATATGTATTGTTCTTTTATTTGCTTT
>CALAFU010000322.1 GCA_937891325.1 uncultured Candidatus Melainabacteria bacterium
GCGTAAGAACTCTTTTAAACTACATAATTGAGGCGTAATCCTTTAAGGGCTTGCATTTAGCAAGCCCTTTTTAACTATTAAATTATGTAAAGTTTTCTTAATAAAAAAACTTACTTCTTGAAACAATGATAAGATTGTATAATAATTAACATAAAAAGTTCTTTACTACATAATTTTTTTATGTTACATAATAAGAGAAAGAAAAGATAAAGAGGAATAAACGTGGACAATTTTAACAAAGCTGCAGACTTTTTCAGTGCAAGCAAACAAGAGGATACAACTCAAGATTTAGTTAATCCTGCTAAGATTAAAGTTATCGGTGTTGGCGGTGGCGGTGGAAACGCTGTTAACCGAATGATTAAAGGTGGTTTGTCAGGTGTTGATTTTTACTTGATGAACACAGATACACAAATTTTGAAATGCGGACAAGCTCCAGAACAAAACAAAATTAGATTAGGTAAAGACCTAACTAACGGTTTAGGTGCTGGTGGCAACCCTGAAATCGGTGAAAAAGCAGCTGAAGAAGCACGTGATGAAATTACAAAAGCTATTGAAGGCGCAGATATGGTCTTCGTTACAGCTGGTATGGGTGGCGGTACCGGTACAGGTGCAGCTCCTATCGTTGCTAGAATTGCTAAAGATTTGAAAATCCTTACAATTGCAGTTGTTACAAAACCATTCCAATTTGAAGGTAAACGTAGAGCTAACCAAGCAGCTCAAGGTATTGAAAAATTGAGAGATGCTGTTGATGCTATCATCGTTATTCCTAATGACAACTTGTTAGGCGCTATTCAAGAAAAGAAAAACTTGAGCTTAATGGAATCATTCGCTGTAGTTGATGAAGTTCTATTGAGAGGTGTTCAAGGTATTACAGATATCATCACAATTCCTGGTTTAATCAACGTTGACTTTGCTGATGTTCGCTCAGTAATGGAAGCATCAGGTTCAGCATTGATGGGTATTGGTTATGGTCAAGGCGAAGGCAGAGCAGAAGAAGCAGCTAAGAAAGCTATCGACTCTCAACTTCTTGAAACTTCTATTGAAGGCGCTAAAGGTGTTATCGTTAACATCACAGGTGGTCCTGACTTAACTTTACAAGATGTAACTAGAGCTTCAACAATCATCAATGATTCAGTACAAGACGATGCAATCGTTATTATTGGTGCTGTAATTGATTCTAATATGCAAGGTGAAGTAAAACTTACAGTAATCGCAACAGGTTTTGAAATGAAAGCTCACAGTGCAAATTCAATGCACGCTGAAAAAGCTACAAAACAATTGAGTGCAGCAGACTTCTTCTCAGGTGCTTTCAATACACCTAAGAAATCAGCTCCAGAACCTGCACAATCAAATAACTTACCTGGATTTTCAAACATTGAAATCCCAGATTTCTTAAAAAAATAACCTAAAAAGGTAATATAAAGTAAAAAGCTCCGTTAGCAAAACGGGGCTTTTTATTTATTCTGTTTATGCTAGAATAGAAGAAAGATTAGGACTATCACAAAGGACGTAAAATGAAAAGAATTTTATTAGTATTGTTAATGTTAGTTATTTCGTCAACTCAAGTATTTGCAGATGATTTAGCAACAGCAAAAAGTATGTTCCAACAATACGTAAACGCGGCTAACACATATAGCCCAAGCCTTTTAAATTATTATTCACCAAGAGCAAAAATTATTCGTCAAGTTGTAAAACCAAACGGTCAAACAGTTAATGCTACAACCAACATGCAAACTTATGCTCAACAAATGAAATTGAGCCAAGGTACGGCAAAATTAAGAAAATATACTAATAAATATACTAACATCACAGCAACAAAAGTACCTAACGGCGTAAAAGTTAGCGCTCTTCGTCAACCGATGAAGGACAACTATTGGTTAAAAACTTACCAAATTTGGCAAAAACAACCAAATGGAAGATGGGTAATTATTGAAGAAATGATGCAAACAAAAGAACAAATTTTCTTACGTTATGCAGACAAAAAATAAAAGATAAATAGGATTTACAATGAAAAAGTTTAGATTTTTAACATCTGGGGAAAGCCATGGTAAATGCTTAAACGCAATTATTGAGGGTGTTCCTGCTGGATTTAAGATTAGCGAAGAATTTATTAATACTGAATTGAAACGTCGCCAAGTTGGCTATGGACGTGGAAAACGTATGAAAATTGAATCTGATACTTGCGAAATTAAATCAGGCGTAAGATTAGGCAAAACAACCGGTGGTCCAATTTGTCTTGAAGTTATGAACAAGGACTTTGATAATTGGCGTATTCCAATGAGTGTGAAAGAAGTCGATTTGAAAAATCGAGATATTCTAAAACTTGTTGCAGAAAAATCCTTCACTAAAGTTCGCCCAGGACACGCAGATTTTGCAGGTGCTATAAAATATCAATTAGAAGATTTTAGAGATGTTTTAGAACGTTCTAGCGCTCGTCAAACAGCTATTGAGGTTGCTGTTGGTGCTGTTGCAAAACAAATTTTAAAAGAATTTTATATTATCGGATTTTCACATGTAACTCAAATCGGTAAGATTAAAGCAGAAGTTTTACCACAAAGTTATACATTATTAAAAGAATCAGCAGAACACTCTGAATTACGTTGTGCTGATGACGTTGCAACAGATATGATGAAGGAAGCCATTGATGAAGCAAAAAATAATGGCGATACTTTGGGCGGTAAATTTGAAGTCATTTTCGGAAATCTTCCTATCGGCTTAGGCTCTCACGTACATTGGGATAGAAAAATTGACGGTAGAATTGCACAAGCAATTATGAGTATTCCTGCCGTTAAATCAGTTGAAATAGGTGCTGGAGAAGAAGCTGCAGAACTTATGGGCAGTCAAATGCACGATGAAGTTTTCATTGCTGATAATAAAATTTATAGAAAAACTAACAACGCTGGTGGTATTGAAGGCGGTATGACAAATGGCGAACCAATCGTTGTAAAAGCTGTTATGAAACCTATTCCAACAATGCGTACACCTCTAAAAACCGTTGATTTATACAAAAAAGAACAAACAGAGGCTCACTTTGAACGTTCAGACACTTGCGCAGTTCCTGCTTGTGCAGTTGTTGCTGAAGCAAGAATAGCGTGGATTTTAGTTGACGAATTGTTAGAAAAATTCGGCGGAGACTCTTTAAACGAAATAAAAAAGAACTATGAAAAATAACATTATTTTGCTTGGAATGATGGGCGCTGGCAAAACTTTGATTGGTAAAAAATTGAAAGAAACTTTGCCCGAACTTGACTTAATTGATGTTGACGAATATATAGAAAACAAGGCAAAAATGAAGATTTCAGACATTTTTGCAAAGTATTCAGAAAAACATTTCAGGGACCTTGAAACCGAAGCAATCAAGAAACTTTGCGAAAGCGATAATCAAATAATCTCTCTTGGCGGTGGTGCTTTTGAGCGTGAAGAAAA
>CALAFU010000323.1 GCA_937891325.1 uncultured Candidatus Melainabacteria bacterium
AGTATTATTTTCTGTAGGTGTAGGAATCTTTTCACCTATAGCAATTACTTCATCAATCTTTTTTGAAGGAACGCCTTTAAAATAATTGACTGTTACAATACTGCCTACAGCCATATTCTTCGTGAACGTAATGCCTAAAAAGTCATCATCTAATGTGTATTCGTCAGGATAAATAAACACACGATCTTGAAAAACTGAAATATAGCTTTTCGTTAAACATTTTTCTGTGAATTCAATATGATTATTCTCTTCTGTGAACTTTTTTGTCACTTGAATTATTTCACCAGCATATGATTTGCCTTCAACGAAATCATCTGTAATACAACAAACCCAATTCTCTTTAATTGTTCCAGCTTCAACGGCTGCATTGTATTCTTTTAAAGTACCAACCCAATGATACATTGAGTCATTTGTGTTTTTGTTAATGACACCAATGCTTTGTAATTGTGTATTTTCATTGTATGAAATTGTTTTAGTGTCAACAACAGGTGTTGCATTGTCGACCATTTCTTTCACTTTAGCGAAAGAAACTAGAGTTGCATCTGATTGTTTTTCATCAATTTTCAAAATGATATCATCAGCTGCTACTTTCTCTATAGTCAAACCACCATCTTTAACACGAATATCATGTGTCGAGCCACCAGTTGAACTTGAATTGTCAAAAGATTCAATCGTAATATTATCAACACCAGGTGTAGCATTACTAATAGCCGTAGTAACAAATTCAGTTGTCGCAACCTGTTTGTCATTTGATCCTGTATCAGCTGTAGGTGCTAAAGGTTTTCCTGTTAATTCTGGCGATGCTAAATTAGCTTTAAGTGCAAGATTGTCATTGACTTCTGATTGATTTGCTTTTGTATTAATTTGTTCCTGGATATTGCTAGTAACACCGTGGACAAAAGCTAATTCGGCAGATGTTGTTTCTGATTGCGCAAATTTTCCATCAGCATCAGTAATTACAACTTTATCTGTCGTCATTGGTGTGATATTGCTTAAATCATGATACACCGGATCAGTTGTAACATAAACTTCATCATTCTTAATTTCTCCAGCAGTTTTTAATTCTTTTAACTTTGCTGTGTCTAATTGATTAATGACAAGAGTTTTTGTTTCAATATCTGCGCTAGCCATTTTAAAAAGTCCCACAAGATTAACCTTTTCTAAAGAACAGAAATTTTAACTTCTTGAATGTCACAAAGGTTTATCGTTGATTTGACAGTTAGTTCAACTTTCAATTTACCTAACTGTACGGACTTTATTCCGTGGAAGAGTGCAACACTTCCTGTTGGAAGTTACGGTTTAGGGAATATTCCTAATATTACTGGCGCTGCTGGACAAAACAATTATTATGGTGAAGTTTCCGGCGCTTTTTATACTTCCGGGTTAAAAAGCAGTAGTCCAAATAATGCAGGTTCAACTGCTCAGATATATTTTGATGCTTCTAAATGTTCAGCTGTTTATTCCAATGTAGATCGTGTTGTATGTGCATACGTTGTTTGTCAATATTGTATAAAATATTAATATTTAATGCAATACATTGCACTTAAAGAATCTGGTCTGACTTTTGCGTTGTCTTTATATACGTTTGATGAACGTGAAGCATCAATTCCAAAACCTTTAGAATAAGCTCCTGATATTCCTGCTGCATCAGCGCATTTTGTTGTAGCATGAATGCCATATAAAGCACCACCATTATCGTTAAGCGCGGCATTCCAAGCGACAGAATAACCAAGACCTTGTTCTACTGTGCCTGTAATATTCGGCAAACTTTCATCGATATACGTTCCTGAAGAATTTGATCCCATTAAATATCTGTTTATAAAATTAGGTAAATTGAAAGTTATTTTAATTGCCTTTAGCTGGAATAAAAATTAACTCGCCACCAGAACCTGATATTTGGTAAGTATCTCCTGGAGCAATTGCCAACATAATGCTATTCCAATCTTCCCAAAGACTATAATGTCCATATTGGTGAAAAACTTCATTACCATTAATAAAGCCACGGAAATTGTCAGTATATGCTGTGTTACGGATCAAAATGTATCCATATTTTGAAGAAGTGTAAGTTACACCTGAAGCTTTAATCTCACGTCTTTTCCAATCAGGAAAAGCGGCTTGCCAATTTGACGTAGCATTTTTTGAGATAGGTGTTGAGCCTTTATATATTGACATGTTGCACTCCTTCATTTACCTTTAACTTTAAGAACATGATTCGTACGAGTCACTTAATCTAAAAAGCAACAAATAAGACATTGACAATGTTTTTCTTTTATGTTATTTTTCAACAGTTGCAATTTTATAAAGGTGGTAACATGATTGTATCAGTACAGGATTTAAGAGATAAAGCTATTGCAGTAAAACGGTTGCGTGAAAAGATTAAGGAATTAACTGAATATAAAGAAAAATGTGAAAATGCTTTAGTTGAAGAGTTAAAAGTCGTAGCAGAACCTGAACAGAAAACATTTATTTTAGGTGATATTTCGGTAATGATTGCTGATTGTAAAGGTTACTCTTTAACTGAAGCTGGTCAAGCAATTATGAATACAATCCCGTATTCTGAAAAATTATGGAAAAAAGAAATTGACATGAAAGAAGTTCGTAAAGACCCTCGTTTCAAGAATTACATTATTGAAACACCACACCGTACAAGAGTAACTTTAAAAGAGGTTGTTCCTGACAATGGCTAAAATTATAGGTTTTTCAGGATTAGCAGGTTCAGGAAAAGACACTGCTGCTGATGTTTTATGTGCGAAAAGTAATAGTTATAAAAAGATTTCATTTGGGGATGCTGTTAAAGATGTTGTGGCAGCATCTTTTGGGTGGGATCGAAAGTTATTGCAAGGCGATACCGTTGAATCAAGACAATTCCGTGAAACTAAAGATGAATTTTGGTCTGAAGTATTAGGAAAAGAATTTACACCTCGATTGGCTTTACAGTTAATTGGAACAGAATGTTTTAGAAACACAATTGATAATGCTTTTTGGGTTTATGCTTTAAAGCATCGTTTAGCGAATTCTGATTATGATGGAACGTACTTAATTACTGATGTACGTTTTCCGAATGAAGTAAATATGATTCATGATTTAGATGGTGTTGTTTATAGAATTAAACGAGGGGAATTACCTAAATGGTATATTGCAGCACAAAAGTATAATGTAGCTAAAGCAAGGGGTGAAGATGTTGAATTGCCTGATTTGTTAAAGCAAGTACATGCGTCTGAAAGGTCTTTAGCAGGGTTGTGTTTGGAAGACTTCACGATTTATAATAATGGAACATTGGAAGAATATCAGCAAACTGTTTTAGATTTAATTCTAAAAGATTGACTATTGTTTCAATGGTTCTGATTTTATCTAAACAACAGCTACAAGGAAGCTAAAAGTGGCTAAACTTTTTTTCATATATGGAACAATGGGTTCCAGTAAAAGCTCTTTATTGATTTGTAAAAACCATTCATATAAAGAAAAGGGTAAAAAGACATTAATTATTAAACCAACGACGGATACTAGAAATGGTGCTTTTACGCACGGTCAAATGGGGACAACATGTTCAAGACCGATTCCTGAAGGGCCAGAGTGTTTGTTTTTAGATTCAGGAAAATTTAGTGACTTACCTAATTTTATCACTGTAGAAGACTTAGATATTATTTTTGTAGATGAGTCACAATTTTGTAAAAAAGAAGATGTATATTATTTAAGTGATGTTGTAGATGATTTAGGCATTCCAGTAATGTGCTATGGTCTGAAAACAACAGCTGAAGGTGATTTGTTCGAAGGAAGTGCAACTTTATTAGCTATTGCTGATGAGCTAGAAGAGACTATTGGAATTTGTGATTGTGGTCGTCGTGCAACACATCATATTCGTTTATCTGGCGGTAAATATTTAGCTGGCAATGCAGGTTGTGAAAGTGATGATGTAAAGTATGAATCATGCTGTCGTCGTTGTTTTAAAAAACATTTACGTGCACAAGGCATCATTGGCGCTAATGAAGTTTACAAGAAAAATAAATAATGGAGAATTTAAATGAAAAAAGTTTATATTAATCGACGTTTGTTATCTGACGAAGCCGCTGAAGTGTTGTTGAAATTGTTTCCAGCTGGTGGCGTTTTTTCAGAAGAAGCAGTTTATCGCACATTACGTAAAATTACAAAAGACATGATTCCAAATGGGTGCAATAAAACACCTACACAAATTCGTGCTGAATTAGATAAGTTTATTTCTGAAGAGTTGACAATTAAAATTGATATTGAAGGCGTTACTTGTGAAAAATGTGAACGTAAAGTTACTGTAGAAGATGAGCATCAGAAAGCAATGGTTAAGCTTGCAGAAATGGCAAATGAAGAACATAAAAAAACTGTAGAAGTCAGTGAAGTTGTTGAAGAAGAGTCTGTTGAACCAGAAAATGTTATTGCGGAAGAGCTTAAACAAGAATCTGTTGATATTGTGAACACTGAAGTTGCAAAAGAAGTAGTAACTGTTGAAGAAGTTAAACCAACTGTTGAACAAACTGCTAAAAAACAACCTGTTGCTAAAACAGCACGTTCTTCGAAAAAGAAAACAACAAAAAAGAAAAAATAATTATTGACAACGATTGTTGTTTTTGATATTGTTTAATTGTTGAAGGTAATCTGCAGTTTGATTGTATGTCATCAAATTGTTTCAGCTACAATGACTTCACATTGTTCAGATTACAACGTCCTGCAAAGGTTTTTGAAAAATTTTCCGTTGTAGGGCTGTCATTGAAATGCTCATTGATTTTCGACTATCCTTTCATTTAGGATGCAGTAACTTCTGTCGATGCCAGTGAAGATTTTGGTTAACGTGATAAAGTGTCGAACAACGCATTTTCATATTAATCAGTGAGCTAAACGAATTGACTATAGAGGTTACTGCATTTATGGTTGTAGTAGTCTACCGTGTTGACGCATGGTTTAGGTGCAATTCCTTTAACAGCCTGTTGATACAAAAGACAGTCTAGTAATTAAATTTGCTAGACTGTTTCTTTTTATTGACAAATTAGTACATTCTTGCTATATTGTTTTTGTTGTTTAACTTAAAGGACAGAAAAATGAAGATTTTTAAATCTATTGGAGACTGCTTTTCAATGATTGGTTTGTCTATGATGTCTGTATTCAACCCGTCAATTCTAGAAGGTGAGATTGATAAATTAGAGTCAAAATATTCGAAAGGTAAAAAGATTGATAGGTTTAAAGTAGATTCACGAGGGATCCCTGTTGAGTTAGATATGCCAAAAGAAATTATTGATGATATTTACAAACATTTTCGTAATGTTGGTGTGAAGTTGACCATTGATGATTGGTGGAATCTACAAGATGACTATAAAGCTTGTGGTTACGTTTATATATATGATGTGTAAAGGTTGTTATTATGAACAAAAAAGAAAAGAAAAACCTAAAAGAAGAATTAGCTGAAGGTGTTGAGCATATTCAGAAACAGTCATTTATTAACGGTGCAAAACATGCAATGACTGCATTAACAATGGCTATCCAGAATTCTAGCAACAGTTCATTTAGAAAAGATCAGCTTTTGACATTGATTGTAGAAATTTCAAAAGTGTTTGATGATAAAGACTTTATTAATGAAGTCTTTGAACGTAAAGACATCTAAAAGAAAGGCCGGGATTAATTCCCGGCTTTATTTATTAAATATTCAAATATTGACGGCATTCCAGGGCAACCTGTTTCATCCCAATTAAGTTGGCAACAGTCTCCGTTACAATATTTAAAGTATTGACAAATATAACAATTGTTATTTCTGATTAATTCTTTGGTAATTAAAGAGTTGTAGACATCAACATTTGTTTTCCCATAAATATCACCATATGTAAATTGATAGCTGTTAGGACACCCGCAAATTGTTCCATCTGTATTGATTGTAATTATTTTCTTTTGGCATTGCCGTTTCCTGCATCCTATCAAATTATTATGAAAAACAGCTTCTTCACAACTTTCAAATAATGGGATTGTAAAATTAAATTTGTTGATATTTTCTATATATGCATTATACAGCCATTTGTCGATATCACTATTATTTGCTTTAACATTAAATTTCGCAGCATTTCCAGTTTCTGTGATTCGTTCAAAATTTAATTTTGATATGTTAAATTGTTTAAAATATGAAAATAAAGCGTCTGATTTTATTTCGTTTATTAAATATTTATTGAGTGAAACTATAGGTTGAATATTTATGTTTGATTCTGTTAATTTTCTAACATTATTTTCCCAAAGTTTTAATTGTTGTTTAGTTCGGAAGCGAATTTTGTAATCCCACGATGTTGAAATTAATTTGAATTGTTTGAAGAAATTTAATGTTTTTTCATCAATATTGTACATTAAATTTGTTGTTATATAAAGGTTAACTTTTTTATCAACATTATCAATAACAAATTGGGATTTTTGTATCCCGTCATATAAAGGTTCGCCACCGTGTAGTATTAATGTTACATTATTTGTCAAAGTTTTATTGTTGATAAAAGAAACGGCTTGTTTTAAAGTATTGACAGATAAGTCGTCATTAAATTTTGAAACAGCATTATAACAATGCTGACAACGTAATTGACAACGATTAGTAAGTTTCAAATAGATGATTAATTCATTCATGGCAAAATAAAGTTTGGCTGTATCAGCTCTTGAATTTTTTGTTTATTAATTTGTTTGTGCGGTCTAAAATTATTTATTGTGCTATTGTACCTGCTGTTATCAAGGATTGATAATTTAACAGGTATTGATGGAACTTTTAGCATCATTAACAATAATGCTTGTAGTTCACATTTATTATTAGAAGGTAACAAGCTGCCGTCGTTTTGCAGAAACATTTGTAATGCTGTTTTTAATCCTTTATTAACAGTATCATTTAGTATACTAACAATTTCGTCGTGTGAAAAGTAATCGTTAATAAAATTGTTTTCAGCACCATAAGATAGTGCATCATATTGTATCAAAATGTTATCAAATAAATCAATAGGTATGTTTACATCTAATACTTGTGTATTTTTATGATATACATTTTCTATAGTTGAATAAACAATAGAATTAGAATTTAATAATGACGCAAAATTTTCAAACTGTGAATTTTGATATAAGTAATATGTCCCTAGAATATCTTCACCTGAATAATTGTCGAAAAATAAGTCCAATTCATTGTTTAGCAGCAAAGTATTGAAATCTTGAAAATATTTAATAGCTTTTGTAGAATTAATGATTCTTTCAGCTTCTTCTTTTGAAGTAATACTTTTGTTAGTTGTTTTATAGATAGATTGGACATTATCTATATGTATTTCACCAATAAAATTCTGATTAATTTTAGCGGTCTTTTTAATACATAAAGGAAGTTGTTGGCAAACATCAGTTGTCTTTATATAAATATTATTATAAAACATTTACCACTTCCTTTATTGAATTTACAAATGCGTTCCAATTTTGTTCGTCGGCTATTCCAAACATTAAAGTTTGAAATGGCGTATGATTGCAGATATTCTCAAATAAAACATTGTTATCTAATGTAAAAAGTTTTTCATAAAATTTAGGTTGTATTCCTAAATCTTTAGAGTATATCAGGCAAAATTCAGGCGAATCAATAATTAAATTAATGATATCTTTACAAGTTTCATCATTTGATTTTGATAAATCATCAAAAGATATTTCAAAATCAATATTATCTAAACGATTGATTAAAAATAGTGGCAAGGATATTGACAGTTGAATCAATTCATTTAATTGTTCTTTATGTGAATTTATATATAAAGCTTCTTCTTGTTCGGTTAATATTGTTTCTAGTTCATTGTCAATATCTAGAATTTTAAATATTGCATGTAATAATGTATCAGACAATTCATTAATCTTGCAAGGGAAACTTCCGCCAGAAAAATAGCAATCTAAGAATTCTACTTTTAAATTATAATCAGCTTTTTGAAAATTCAAATGAACGTTGTCAAAGTTTGTGTTTCTTAAATAGATCAAACTTGTTTTTACGTTATCTTCATTTGGAATAGAAGGATAATTAATATTAGTTACATCAACAATCGCGCCTTCTTGCATTATCTGTTGCATAGTTTCAAAATCATAAGGCAAACCAGTTTTAATCATCTTCTTCCTCGTGAATCATAACAATTTGAATGACAATCTGAATAACATTGAAAGAATTTATATATGATTTCATTGCTATCACGACATTGAGAAGTCCAAGCATTTAAACAATTTGCAATTGTTTGGTTTGCATCAGAAGCCATAATTCTCTTACCCGCAGAAAAAAGCATTTGTGGTGACAGTTGTATATTTGTATTTCCTTCACGTGTCCATGACGCTTCTTTTGTACCAGCGGGAATGTCAGGGAACGTTAATATTCCTGTTCCAGACATACTGTCAACTAAAGCTTGTGTACCATTTGTATTAAAATACCATTGTGATTGAAATTTTCTAATCTTACTTAAAGATTGTGTAATGTTTAATAGTGCAGCACATAAAGAAGCAGCGTTTATTCTAGTATCGTTTGATGACAGGTACGTACGTTTTGTACCTAACAATTGATTATCAGGTACTGATTGTGGAGTTGTTAACCCGTTAGCCGTTTTTGAAAAATGAGGTTTGTTACCTGAATGATACGTTGCTGTATTATAGGCAGGATCAACAACTGTTGAATTGAATTGTGAAATGAAACCAACAATTGAATTTGCTGTAATTTTTTGAATCTTTGTATTTGAATCTACCATATTTTAAACCCGTCGTACGACTTGTCATTTAACAATAGAACGATTTTGTAACAGTGTCAATAGACGTTTTAACCCGGAGCATTCATTATTATTGTTTAGTGTTTCAAGGTGTTCAGCTTTACATTTGTTAAAGTATTTACACGTTGAACAAGATTTTATGTACGTTTGATAACTCTTCTCGCAGAATGTTTGCCATTGTTGTAAGTTGTCAAATGTTACATATTGTTCTATATTATTTTTAAAAACGGTTGTACAGTATTTTCCGTTTGGGTTTATAAACAAATAACCTTCCGTGTTTGGGTCGAAATCTGTATCATTTAAGACATTTAAATTTTCTATTTTAAATTTAGCGTCAGATTGCATTGAATGGTAACAAATGAAATCATATAAAAATCTTGAGAATTGATCTAATGAAATTGAACACGATTTTTTATAGACTGAATTGTGATGTTGAATAAAGAAAACATCAAACCCTAATTTATTATAAAATTTATATAGTTCATTTATTGGTCTATTTATAATAGACGGTAATACAACAACAGTTAGATCAAAAAGCTTTGTTCCTGTATATTTTTTGATTTGTTGTAATGTTTTTGAGTATTGGTATCTTTCTTCATTTAATGAAACGTTTAGCTTGATATTATTAAGTAAACAAAAAGTTAAAATGTTTTCATTACTAAAATTACTTGTTAAAGATATACTTGATTTAGGTAATTGAAGTTTTATTAAATCCGCCAAACGTTGTAAATAAACGTTATCAAGCAGTGATAGTTCACCACCGTACAAACTAACATTTTTAATATTATATAATTGCTTTAATTCAAGTAATGAAGACTCAAGATTTTCCAAACTTAAAAGATTGTCAGATTGTATTAAATTACCTAAATAACAATATTGACACTTGAAATTGCATTTATATGAAGGCATTATTGATAATGTTAAATTTTTCATAGTAATTCATTTCTGATTTTAAAAAGATTCATACATTTATTTTTATCTGAACTATAAATATTTTTTGAACCACATTGTTTATAATAAAAACATTGTTTGCATGTATCTTTTTGTTTTGCATTAATACTTTTGCAAAATTTGCTAAACTGTTCAACAGTGTCAAATTCAACAAAATATTCTTTATTGTTATTATCGTATGTTATTGTTGAAAATTTACCGTTAGGGTTTAAAAATAACGAGTCACAACTGACGGCATTTATATTGTCTTGCAATAAGAAATCAATATTTTTGATCTTAAAATTATAGTGCCCGATCTGGTATTGTTTAATTAATTCATCAATAAATTTATAGTATTTTTCATTTGTTATGTTATAATTAAGTTTGTTAGTTCTTGAAGCGTTATACTTTAAGAAATAAACATCAAACCCAAAAGAATTATAGAATTGTAAAATGCTTTTAATGTTGTCATTTAACAGTGAGGGTAAAACGACGCTGCTTAATTGAATATTCTTCAAGCCTTTAATTAAATTTAAATTCTTTATTGTTTCTGCAAAGTGTTGTCTTTCTTTATTGACTGATATCGTCATTTGCACATTATGTTGTAAACAAAAATTTACGAATTTAATGTTTGAAAAATTAGTTACATACGTAACTTGATAATCTTTAATCAAGTTTTGCAACTCTTCCAAATAGTAGCAATCAAGCAAGCTTGGTTCCCCACCTAATACTTGGACATGGGTAATTTTGTAATATTGTTTAATTTCTGATAATTTATCTTTTAACACATTGAGGTTTAAAAGTGTTGTATCAGTTTTTAAATTACCCAAATAACAAAATTTACAACCCCAATTACATTTAAAGGATGGTTGTATAGATAAATTTCTTAAAGTTTCCATGATATGAATTCATTTTTTAGATTTGAATTTTGTTCAATATATTCTATAATTTTTCTAAACGGACAGTTGTCGAGTTTAGCATTTTTATAGATAATAGATGTCCAGCAACATCCAGGGCATTTATCTATATATTTACAATAGAAACAACCTCGCTTGCACATTCCTTTATACTTTTTAATTTCAGAGACATTATCTTCAGTAATAACTGTATCACCATAGAAATCAGTATTTGGAAATATTGTTGAGCTTTTAACACAATTATATGTAATACAATTTTTACATGCTGATAAATGTTTATTACAGTTGCAACCTTTAACACATTTAGACATTTTGCCAGTTAGTGTTAGCATTAAGCTGTTTAGATCAATAATTTGAAACAGTTTATTATCTATTGTCCATTTAAAAAAGTTAAAAAGATCGTCATCAGATGGAAGTAAAGCCTTCCAATTAATGTTTGGTATATAGTAATTAATATCAATCTTTTTAGCAAACTTTAAATCTAAAAGTCGAGATTGATCGTTTATGTATGCATTAATACAAGGTTTAGTTAATGTGATTGAAATTTCATTCAATAATTGCAATGAATTAAAGCGTAAAGCATTTTCAATCATTAAATTTTCTAATTCTTTTTTATGAAATCTTCCAATAGGGTCGTAACTTAAATTAATTCCACTGTTTGTTTCTTTTAATAAACTAATAACTCGTTCGATGTTTTTAAAGACACCGTTCGAAACCCATGCAAAATCCAATTTAATTTTAGGAAAA